>CAZBTT010000314.1:0-6062 GCA_964494295.1 uncultured Acidobacteriota bacterium | reverse complement strand
CGCCATCAGCCGCATCGTGCCGATGCTGAAACCGGGCGCGGGCGTCGTCACCACTCGCGGCCACGTCCAGTGGATCGTGACGGAATACGGGGCCGTGAACCTCCACGGCATCCCGCTTCGACAGCGCGGCGAAGCCCTGATTTCCATCGCGCATCCCGACTTCCGCGCCGAATTGAGCCGAGACCTCGCACGTATCCGCCATTTCGTCCTAGGGGTCCGAAACGCATAGGGGCCCCGGCCCCCCCAACACAATCCCGACCCTACCGACGGGGTTTGGCGGCCTTCTCGGGCAGTAGGTGTTTGCCCGCCGCGAAGCGGAAATGGATGACCACAAGCGGGGCCAGAACCACCGTGACCAGGGCGAGGACCATCATCGCCAGCGTCCCGTTCTCTCTCGCTGAAAGCGCCGGATCGTGAGGCACGGGGAAGAGCACCATCGCCGCGATCTGGCCGATCAGGAAGAGCGGAGCCACGACCTTCCAGCCAGCGATCATCCGGCGGTTCGCGGCGCGGAGCGTGTAGGCGATCAGGCCGGTTGAACCGATCAGGAACAGGAGGACGTTCAGGCCGAACTCGGGCGCGCCGCCGCGAGTCTCCGGGTCAAGAAAATCGGCCATGTTGATCGCCGCGTAGAGCAGGAAGTAGCCCCAGAGGGTGATATTCCTCAGCACAATCGCCGCAGCTTGTCACCAATCGGCCCGGCCCGTCCACTCAACCAAAAAAGCGAACGATCCCGGCATATAGTCGCCGCCCACACCAACCTCGGGAGTCGCCATGAAAATTCGCCTTTTGGGTCGCGTCGCCGCCGTTCTTCTCTTCAGCGCATCGGCCGGGGCGGGGCCGCAGGCGAAGGCGCCCGCCAAGGGAGCCAGGGCCGCCGCGGCCCAGGCCACGCCGGCGCCCCCGAAACGCCCGCTGACCCATCGCGACTACGATGGCTGGCGTCAGATCGCGACACCGGTCCTCTCGCGCGACGGCCGGTACTTCGCCTATTCCTTCATGCCGCAGGAGGGGGATGGCGATCTCGTGGTTCGCGATCTCAAGACGGGGAAGGAGGAGCGTTACGGAGTGGGCGCTCTGCCGCCGCCGCCGCTTCCCGATCCCGACGCGAACCCCGATGCGCCGCCGCCCGTTCGCAACGTGAGAATCACGTTCACCGCGGACAGCCGCTACGTCGTCTCGACGACCTACCCGCCGAAGGCCGACACCGACAAGGCGAAGAAGGAAAAGAAGAAGTCCGAGGAAATGCCCAAGGGCGGCCTGGTGATCGTCGACCTCGCAACGTTCGCATCGACCCCGCTCGCGTCGGTGAAGAGCGTTCAGGTTCCTTCGAAGGCCGGCGCGTGGATCGCTTACGCGAAGGAATCGAAGGAGGCGGTGCCCCCGGCGCGTCCCGGCGTCACCCGCAAGGAGTATGGAACGGACCTCGTCGTGCGCGACCTCGCCTCCGGTCAGGAGAGGACGTTTGGAAGCGTTCTCGAATACTCCGTGGCCCGGGACGGCGCGGCGCTGCTTTTCGCAGTCTCTTCGAAGACCGAGACCGAGAACGGGGTTTTCGCCCTGTCTCCGGCGGTGGGCGCCGATGCGCCGAAAGCGCTCGCCTCGGGCCCCGGCCGCTATCTCAAAGTCGCGTGGGATCGCGAGCAGAAGCGCGCGGCGTTCGTGACCGATCGGGATGACGTCGCTTCGAAGGCTCCGAGGTTCAAGGCGTATCTGTGGGAGCGCGGAGGCGCTTCCGCCGCCGCGGTTGTGGATTCCGCCACACCGGGCATGCCCGCGACGCTGTCGGTTTCCGATCGCGGCGCGCTCTCGTTTTCGCGGGATGGCAGTCGCCTCTACATCCCCGCGGGTCCGCCGGCTCAGACTCCGAAGGCGGACACCGATGAGACACCGGCCGACGAAAAGGTGGTGCTCGACATCTGGCATCACAAGGACGATGTCGTCCAGCCCATGCAGAGAATCCGCGCCGCCCAAGACCGGGCTCGCACCTATCGCGGGGTCTATCGGATCGCCGATCGCCAGTACGCGCAGGTGGCCGACCCGACCCTGCGGACGGTGGTGATGACGGACGACGGTTCGCGCGCGGTCGGCCTTGACGACTCCCCGTACCGGCGCATGATCGATTTCGACGGCACGTACAGCGATGTCTACCTCGTCGATGCGAACACCGGCGCCCGGAAGCTGATCGAGAAGAAGTGGAGAGGCGGCGGTTTTGGCGCCTCGTTCCAGTGGTCGCCTTCGGGTGAGCACGCGGTGTTCTATGCGGATCGGCACTGGCACGTCGTGAATGCGAACGACGGTTCGGTGCGGAACCTCACGCGAATGATCCCCGTGGCCTTCCACGACGAAACCGACGACACGCCCGATCCGCCGACCGGCTACGGCGGCGCGGGCTGGACGAAGGACAGCGCCTCATTCCTGGTGAACGATCGCTTCGACGTCTGGCAGCTGTTCATGGACGGCCGGCCCGCGAAGAACCTGACCGAGGGTGAAGGTCGCAAGGGGACGGTCGTGTATCGCGTCGAGCGTACCGAGCCCGTCGATGAGGATGACGACGAGCGGGGAATCGACCCCGCCAAACCGCTCACCTTGCGGGGCGAGCACGACCTCACTCACGAGACGGGCTTCTATCGCGACTCCTTCGAGGGGGTGGCTCCGCCGGCCCGGCTGCTCAGCGGACCGAAGAGCTACCGTTTCGCGGGCCGCGCGAAGGATGCCGATGTCTTCCTCGTGGGCGCGCAGCGTTTCGACGAGTATCCCGACGTCCACGTCACCGACTCCTCGTTCAAGACGCTCACCAGGGTCACGAACGGCGGTGCGCAGATGGCGCCCTACCTTTGGGGCAAGGCCGAACTCGTGCCCTTCCGGAATGCGGACGGCGTGGCGCTTCAGGCCGGTCTGATCAAGCCGGAGAACTTCGACCCGAAGAAGAAGTACCCGATGATCGTCTACATCTACGAGATGCTCTCGCAGAACGTCCACAACTTCGTGAATCCCGCGCCGGGGACAAGCATCAACTTCGCGTACTACGCGAGCAACGGGTATCTCATCCTGACTCCCGACATCGTCTACACACTCGGTCAGCCGGGCGAGGACGCGCTCAAGTCGGTCCTGCCCGCGATCCAGGCGGTCGCTGATCGCGGTTTCGTGGACGAGGCCAACGTCGGAATTCAAGGTCACTCGTGGGGTGGCTATCAGATCGCGTGGATGTTGACCCGCACCGGCCGCTTCAAGGCCGCTGAGGCGGGGGCGCCGGTCGGGAACATGACGAGTGCCTACTCCGGCATCCGCTGGGGGTCGGGCATGCCGCGGCAGTTCCAGTACGAACAGACCCAGAGCCGCGTGGGCCCCTCGCTCTACGATGCCCCGCACAAATACATCGCCAACTCTCCGATCTTCGAGATCAAGAGGACGACGACCCCGCTCCTCATTCTCCACAACGACAACGACGACGCGGTGCCCTGGTACCAGGGAATCGAGCTTTTCCTGGCCATGCGTCGTAACGGGAAAGAGGCGTATCTCTTCAATTACAACGGCGAGTACCACGGGCTTCGGAAGAGACACAATCAGAAGGACTACACGGTGCGCATGCAGCAGTTCTTCGATCACTTCCTAAAGGCCGGCCCGCGGCCGGAGTGGATGGAGAAGGGCGTGCCCTACATCGAGAGAGAAGAGGAAAAGGAACGTTTCCTCAAGGGCGTTTACCGGTAGGCAAGACAGAATGATCGCGGCCACAAATCTCGATGAGATGTTCGGGCGGATCGACATCTACCTGTTCGATCAGCTTCTTCGCGGCCGGATCCCGCGCGGCGCCCGCATTCTCGACGCGGGTTGCGGCGATGGGCGGAACATCCGGTACCTCCTCGACGCGGGCTACGACGTTTCCGCAGTCGACGCCGACCCCAACGCGATCGGGGAGGTGATGCGTCTGGCTGCGGAGCTCAACGCCGAGTTGCCCCCCACCAACTTCCGGCGTGAGCCCGTCGAGGCGATGTCGTTTGACGACGCGTCGATGGATGTCGTCCTGAGCATCGCGGTGCTCCACTTCGCGCAGTCGGACGAGCAGTTCGAGGGGATGCTGGAGTCGATCTGGCGGGTCTTGAAACCGGGTGGACTCTTCTTCTGCCGCCTCGCGTCGAACATCGGGATGGAGTTTCGAATGGTCCATCGCCGCGGGCGTCGGTTTCTGCTCCCCGACGGGACCGAGCGTTACCTCGTGGACGAGTCGATGCTCCTTGAATGGACGGGCCGCCTGGGCGGCGTGCTCGCGGACCCGCTCAAGACGACAATCGTGCAGGACCAACGCTGCATGACCACGTGGGTCGTTCGCAAGACGGGGTAGCCCGACAACGGGTATGCTCCGTCCGTCTTGGCAGAGCTTTTCGGCGTTCCGGTCCCCTTTATCCTCTTCGGGCTGACCCTGCTGGGCGTGGCGCTTTTGCATCGCCACACTCTCCAGGTGGCGCTTATCGGTCTCTCCGTGATCCTCGCCAATGCCCTGATCTTCGGAGGGCTCGACCTTGTCGCCCACATGCGGCACGAGTGGGTCACCCTTGCGAACCTGCTCGGATTACTCATCGGTTTCACGATCCTCGCCGACTGCTTCCATCGATCGAAGGCGCCGGAGCTGCTCCCGAGGTTCCTCCCCGGCGGCTACTGGGGCGCGTTTTCGCTTCTGGTGCTGATCTTCATCCTTTCGAGTTTTCTCGACAACATCGCGGCGGCCATGATCGGGGGCACCGTCGCGGCGACGGTGTTCCAGAGGAAAGTGCACCTTGGATACCTCGCGGCGATCGTGGCCGCGTCCAACGCGGGAGGTTCGGGCAGCGTCATCGGCGATACCACGACCACGATGATGTGGATCGACGGGGTGAGCCCGCTTCACGTGTTGCATGCCTATGCCGGGGCGATCGTGGCCCTCCTGGTGGTCGCGGGCATCGCGTCGGCTCAGCAGACCCGCCACGCCGCGATCGTGGCCCCGTCCGGAGACCGGCCGAAGATCGACTGGGCTCATCTCGGCATCGTGATATTCGTGATGGCGGTGGCGGTGATCACGAACCTGTTGATGAACATGCGGTTCAAGGAGAGCGCGGGATCGTTTCCGTTCCTTGCTTTCGCGGTGGCGGGCGCGCTCCTGCTCTGCGCGCCGATCCGCTCTCCCAACTGGCCCCTCCTGCCTCCGGCGATCCGCGGCAGCATGTTTCTCCTGGCCCTTGTTCTGTCGGCCTCCCTCATGCCGGTGAACGAACTCCCCAAGGCTTCATGGCAGTCGACGCTGGGCCTCGGCTTCGTGTCCGCGGTTTTCGACAACATACCGCTCACCAAGCTCGCGCTCGTTCAAGGCGGCTACGACTGGGGCGCGCTCGCCTATTCGGTGGGTTTTGGCGGGTCGATGGTGTGGTTCGGCTCCTCGGCGGGTGTGGCCATTTCGAATCTGTTTCCAGAAGCACGTTCCGCGGGACGCTGGCTCAAGGAAGGCTGGCACGTAATCGCAGGCTTCCTCATGGGCTTCCTGGTCTTGCAGCTCACGTTTGGCTGGAATCCAGCCCCGCACCACAAGACGCCGCCGGCCGCGGCCGCGCCGCACCGCTAGCCCCCCCTTCGACATCCGGACGGAGGGGAGTGCATCTTCCGCGCCAGTCGCTCTCCGATGGGTCATCGAGAAGTCGGTTGAGCAAGCCCCAGGCCAGTTCCAGATTCTCACGGGCCTGCGCCGACAGCGGCTGTCCCAGATCGAAGGCGTGGCCCCGTATGCCCAGGGCGAAGGCAGGTGGGGCATCGCCGCACCCCAGGCGGTTGAAGGTGTGAAGCAACGCCTCTGGAGAAAGGGCATGGGTGGAGAAGCTCGAGTGGCCGGAAGGCGTTACGGGGCGGAGAGTCAACGGATCGGGTCCGATGGCACTCGCATCCACGAACAGGACCAGATCGCACGCGACCATGTCCAGTGCGTGTTCGACATGAAGCTGGAAATCCTGGACTGCTGCCACCGGAAGACCCGGGTGCGCGCGAATCCACTGCTCGACTCTCTCCAGAAGGGCCGGACCAAGCGCCTCGTCACCGCG
>CAZBTT010000313.1:0-6076 GCA_964494295.1 uncultured Acidobacteriota bacterium | reverse complement strand
CATCATGGTCGTTCGCGAAGGCGAAGAATGGCGGGCCAAGCTGATGGATTTCGGCATTGCGCTTGGGCCCAAGGACTCGCGCATGACCAAGTCCGACATCATCGTCGGGACCCTCGCCTACCTTCCACCCGAATCGATCCTCGACTCGTCGAGTTCGCCCGCCGCTGACATCTACTCGCTGGGCGTGGTCCTGTTCGAAGCGATTTCCGGCAAGCTGCCCTTCTCGGGGGACACCCAGACCGTCCTCTACAAGATCGTCCATTCCGAGCCGGAGCCCCCGGGGCTCCTGGCCTCGCTGGTCGACATCGAGACCGAGAACATCATTCTCTCGTGCATGGCGAAGGCGGCGGCGGCGCGGCCGAAGGACGGAAACGAGATCGGCTCGGTCCTGCGCGAACTGTCGCGGCGGCTCAAGAACCCACAGACCCAGCTATCGAACTCCATCGTCGTCCCGCGCGCGGGCTCCGCGATCGTCGGACGAAACCACGAAATCGAGGGACTGGTGAAGTCCTTCCACCGCGCCCAGGCCGGCGAGGCCCAGTTAGCACTCGTGGGCGGCGAACAGGGTTTCGGCAAGGGATCGCTCCTGCGCGAACTCGAACGCGTGGCGAAGAGCCGGGGCGCCATTGTCCTTCATGGCCGCTTCGTCGAACGCATGGATCCGGCACTTCCCTACCAGGGTTTCGGCGAGGCCTTCCGCGAGTATCTCGATTCGGATCCCGTGCTCGCCACCAAGACCCTCGGCGACCTCCTGCCCGAGCTGCGCATCCTCTTCCCCGAAATCGCGGAGGTGGCGCGCGGAGAATCGCATCCCCTCAACACCCCGAGGCGCGAGGATCGGACTTTCACCCTCGATCTCCTCGCGCGCGCGGCCGGCCGACTCGCCGCGGCGCAGCCTCTTGTCTTCCTCTTCGAGGACCTTCATCTCGCGGACGCCTCTCTCGAGGCCATTCAGTACGTCTTCCACCGCCGGTCCTCGTCGCGCCTGATGATCGCCGGAACCTACGTCCAGAGCGGCGGCGGCGAGGGCGATCCGATGTCGAAGCTCCTCAAGAGCATCCGCGGGGATCAGGGAACGCTGATCATTCAGCTCAAAGCGCTCGAGGCCGCCGACTGCCGGCAACTCGCGGTGGGAATTCTCGGCAAGGACCGGGTTCCCGAGGACGCGGGCCCCGCCCTTTTCCAGGCCACCGGGGGCAATCCCTTTTTCGTGGCCGAACTGGTACGCAGCCTCTCGCCGGAAGGGCGTTTCGAGGAGTTCACGCTGGCGGCGCGGCGTGGAGGGTCCCAGGGTCTGGCGCTGCCGAACTCCCTCCAGAAGCTCATGGAGGAAAAGGTCGCGGCCATGGCCGACACCGATCGCAGCGTTCTGCAGGCGGCCGCGGTCATCGGCGCTTCGTTTGATACCTCCGAACTGAGCCATCTCTCCGGACTTGGCACTGCGGCCGAGTCGGTGATCGAAGGTCTCATGGAGCGAAGCGTGTTCCGCGAGGAGTCGATATCCGGCGGCTCCCGACTCGCCTTCGCCAGCACCCTTCTTCTCGATGCGACCTATCGGACCGTCAATCAGGTTCGTCGGCGCGCGCTGCACCGCTCGTACGCGGAATTCCTGGAGACCCGCTACGCCAAACGGCTCGATCGTGTGGCGCCGGTCTTGTTCCGGCATTTTTCCATCGCGGGGCTTCTCGATCGCGCGGCGATCCACGGCCTGGCCGCGGCCCGGAACGCATTCACGGGCGGCGCCTACGAAGACTCGCGCCGCCTCGCCCAGACCGTCCTCACCATGGTCGAGAGCGAGGACTGGCTGGGCGATCAGGCGGTTGAGGCCGAGACGTGTCTCGTCTATGCCCGCGCCGCCCTCGAGGCTTTCGAATCGGAAGATGCGGGCAGGATGGGCCGCCGCGCCGCGACCCTTTTCGCGCGCGCGAGCAATTTCCGGCAGCAGGCCGAGGCGCTCGTCCTCGCCGCGGACGCGGCTCTCCGGGCGCTGCAGCTCGATGAGGCCAAAGCCCTCGCCACCGAAGGACTGGATCTCGCCCGCGAACACCGGCTGACCGGCCCGGTCGCCCGGTTCAGCGAAATCCTCGACGCGGTCCAGCAGTCGAGATCTCACGGCACGTCGCCCGACCCGGTCACGTCGAGCCATCGCACGCCCCAGGCCTCCGCGGCCCAGGTCCGGCCACCGGCCGCGCCGCGCGCTACCGCGATCCTCCTCCTCGAAGCCGAGTACCTCGCGGCCGAGGAGGCCACCGAAGAGCGCGCGAAACGCAAGGACGACATTTCACCCGAGGAAGAAGTCGCCCACCTCATGAAGTTCGCCGATCTGGCGCTCAAGATCGGCCGGCTCGCACCGGGCCTCGAAGCGTGTCGGCGCGCTCTCACACTTGCGACCGCGGGCGACGTTGTTACCGGCGCGAGCCTCGGGCTGCTCCACACCAAGCTGCTGCTTCGTTCCCTCCAGCTCGACGAGGCCCTGGAAGCCGCGCGGACCGCTCTCGCCCCGAACTTCATTCTCAAGGGATCGGTACCCCGCGCCCTCGCGGTCCAGATCGCCGCGCACGAAGCCGAGGCTCTGGTCATGTTGGGCGAGCCCGCCAAGGCGCGGGAGAGGCTCGAGGCCGAAGGGCTCGACGGAGAAGCCGGCAACGAAGACCGTTCGCTGCCGCTCTTCCTCGCGTATGCCGAAGTGCTCGCGTATCTCGGCGATCGGGCCCTCGCTCTCGACCTGATGAACGATGCCCTCGCGAGCGCGGAGAAGCGCGGCGACAGCCTCACTCTCGTCCAGGCCCTGAACGCGCGTGCGCGCATGCTGCTGCTCGCGGGCACGCCGGACACCGCGATCGAGGATGTCCGCAAGGCGCTCACCCTTGCCGCCGAGGTTCCCGACGCGCTTCTCCTCACGAGTGTGCGGCTCTCGCTCGGATTGTGCCTCGCCGACCTCGGTGCGGTGAGCGCGGCGGACGCGGAGTTCCTCGCCGCGAACCGCGAGGCCGAGGTCATGGGCGCCCGCGTTCTGCTCCTCGAAGCCCAATTGGGCCTCTCGGCCACCAACCGCGCGCGCGGCCGTTATCTCGCGGCGGAGATCGCGGCGCGCGTGGCCCTTCAGTTCTCCACCGCGGCCTCGGCCAAGCTTCTCCAGGCTCGGGCCGAGTTCGCGCTCGCCCGGGTCTTCCTCGACAGCGGCGCCAGCAAGGAAGCGATGCACTCCCTCGAACGCGCCCGCTCGATCGCACGCGACGCCGGGGAGGTGTCGGTTCATATCGACACCCTCACCGAACTCGCGCGACTGGCTCGTCTCAATGGTGAGTCCGCGCACGCCCGCGATCTGGCGCTCGAGGCCTGGAACGAGTCGACGGAGCGCGGAGACCTCGTTCGCCGGGGCGTGACCATGCTCGAACTCGGGCGGCTCGAGATCGAGAGCGGCCACACCGACGCGGCGGTCACGCGGTTCCGGGGAGCCCTCGCCGCGGCTTTCGGCAGCAGCGCCCCTCGTCTCGCCACCCGCCTGTACGAGGGCCTTGTCGATTCGCAGCTCAAGTCCGAGGACATTCAGGGCGCGCTGCGTTACGCGGAGGCGGCCGAAGGCTCCACCGAGGCCCTCGGGGAGTTCGGCCCGAGCGAGCGCATCAAGACCGCGTTTCTGACCGCCCGGATTCAACGTGTCGCGCAGAACCTCCCCGGACTGCGCGAAGCGGTGGGCCGCGGGATGAAGATCTCCGACGAGAGCGGCGATCGCCTGCTGCAGGCGCAAAGCGCGCTCGACGCGGCCCGGTTGTGCCTGGAGGCCGACCCGGACCTCGCCCTCTCCATCCTGGAACGCGGCCTGCTCCGCGCGCGGGAGGCCGACGCCCTCGCCATCGAGGCCGCCATCTGTGGGCACATCGCGTCCATCCAGATCCGTCGCGGCTTTGTGACCGACGCGCGCGCCAATTCGGAAGCGGAGATGGAAGCCATCGGGCGGGCCGGGATGATCAGGGGATCTCTGCGAAATCGCCTGCGCCTCGCGCGGTGTTTCGACCTGCTCGGCGACTTGAAGCAATGCGCCGACATGCTCGAATCCGAGACGCCGCCCGAAGGCGACCCTTCTCTCGCCGTGGGTTTCCTGTCCTACCGTTCGCAGATCAAACTTTCACAGGGCCGGCTGCGCGGGGCTCTCGAAGATGCCGAAACCGCGGTCCGGAACGCAGCCCGAGGGACGGGGCGCGATCTCGCCGATGCGCTGCTTCAACGCGCGGGCTACGCCCTCGCCACCGCCGACATCGCGGCCGCCGAGGCCGATCTCGAAGGAGCACGGCGCGCGTCGGAGTCGGCCCGCGGGGTCCATCGCCCGTTCGAGGAAGCCCTGCTCGGTCTCGCCGGAACTCAGCTGATGATCCTCAAAGGAGACCTGAACCGGGGCGCATCGCTCTCGGAAACCGCGGGTCTCAACTTCGAGCGGGGATCCCACGAGATCTGGGCGAGCGCCAGCCGCCTTCTGACCGCGCGCTGCCTGGCCCGCACCGATCCCCCCTCCGCGGACCGTCTGGCCGCGCGGGTCGAAACCTTTGCGCGCGAGCGGTCGCTCATCGCGATGCAGGTGAATGCCCTCACCCTGCGTGGCCTGCTGGCCCACGACATGTCGAGACTCGACCAGGCGAGCCAGCTCGCGGGCCGGATCGGCTCGCCCTGGATCCTCGCCAGCATCGCGCACGTCCGGTACCGCATCTTCACCGAGCGCAAGGACGAGAAGGCGAGTGCTTCCGAACACAAGGCCTTCCTTTCGCACATGTCGATCCTGTCGTCCGAACTGGATCAGGCATCGAGGGCGCGCGTCATCGCCGCCGCGGAGAGAAGCGAACACCCGCTGTTGATCTGACGCGAAGTGGCCTCGCGGGAGGCGACGGCGTATCCTCCACAGAGATGATCTGCTGGCATGTCTAGTCGTGTCTCCAAACCCTCGGCTCGCTACGCGGCGGACGTGCTCGTGGTGGACACGGACAAGGCGCGAGCCGCGACCCTGGCCGCGGACCTTCAAAGCGCGGGTGTCTCAGCCCTGGTTTCGGAATCTGCTGAAGACGCCGCGGCCCGCGCGGGAAGCACGCGTTGCCTCCTGCTGCGCCGCCGCCTCGGCGACACGGATGCGTTCCATGTGGCCCGCCTGCTGCGCAAGAACGCGGCAGCCCCGCTCCGCATCCTGATCCTCGGCGAGGCGCCCTCGGCCGAGGACTCGTTGCGAGCCATCGATGTCTCGGCGATGGGCATCGTTTTCGAACCCCACTCCACCGAGAGTCTGGTCCGAAGAATCCGCAAGGCGCTCGAGGCCGATCCCGTCGAACTCGTCGATGCCGCCGATGCACAGGTCTTCAGGATTCGCCGGGGCGGCGTTGTCTTCAAGATGCGCGCGCGGCCCGAGCTTCTCGTCGACTACATGCTGCAAGCAACGGAGAGCCTCGCCATGGCGCCCGCCCGCGCCCCGCTCCCGTCCGCGCCGCCGCCCGCCGAGGCCGTGAGCCCGGGCCCCTCCGCGAGCGGAGACACCACGGTTCCGCCGGAGCACCGAACGGGCGCCTTCCTCGTGGTCCGCGATGATCGTCGCGTGGTGTTCGCGAACCCGGCGGCCCGAACCCTGCTCGCCCTGCCCGAGGATCTCGCCCGCGCGCGGTTCGAGGAACCCATCGACGTGCACCGAGTCATCGAGAAGAAGATCAAGTCCGGCCGCCGTTCCCTCGACGTCATCATCCGCGCCAAGGAGATGGTCTACGAGGGCGAGAAGGCTCTTGGCGTCTCCGTGCGCGACGTCACGGAGCTTCGCAGCCTCGAGAGCCAGCTTCGCCTTTCGAACGAGATCCTGGACCGCGTCCCCGCGGTCGTCCTGGTCGCCGATCCGGATGGCCGTGTGGCTTATGCCGGCCCCGGCATGAAGTCTCTTCTCGGGTTCGAGGCGGCCGATGCCATGGGCGAAGGGTTCTGGACGCTGGCCTGGCCGAGCGCTGCGGAGGCCGAGGCCATGCGCAAGGAATTTACGCAAGGAGCGCACCGTGAAGACGTGGGCCGCGCCCCCTTCGAAGCTAGTCTCGTGGCCCGGGACGGAACGCCC
>CAZBTT010000312.1:0-6078 GCA_964494295.1 uncultured Acidobacteriota bacterium | reverse complement strand
GCCAACCCGGGTCTCGGTCTGGGACAACACGGTGACCTTGGCCCCCGCCACAGCCTGCCCGAAAAGGTCCCTCACCACACCGGTCACCGAACCTGCCGCGAGCATGACGAAGTCCGCAACGATCTGCTGGCCAGGCGAACGAACGGAGAGAGATTGAGAACGTCTGGCGCCAGAGGTCGGATCGACCGTGTAGAGGATGAAGGGCCTCCCGCACTGGTCCTGCCTGACGTAACGCAATTCAAAGGTGCCCGACGGGTCCGTCACGGGACCCGCCATGCCTTCACGGTCGCCGGGGCTCTCGCAGGTCGGATCGGAGTTCTGCCAGTAAACCACGGTGCGACCCGGCAGGGCTTCTCCGTCGCTTCCCAGAACCCTTCCCGACACGACGGCGCCAATGTCCTCGAGGCGAGAAGAGAAGCTCTCGGTGCGGCTCGGACCCGCCACTCCCCGGTTGTCCCGAATCCCCGCAACCGAAACCTGGGTGGGCACGTAGGGGCCCTCGGGCAGAACCAGGCTCGCAAAGACCAGGCGGCCCGAGAGCTGCCGCTTCGCCGCACGCACGGAGTTGTTGGGAATCGAGTAGTTCAAAACCCGCGCTGCGCTTTCCTCGCTCACCACCCGATCAAAGACAAGCGCAGTCTGGAACCCCCAGGGACCAGCGCCGTCCAGCGTCTCCGGGCCGATTATTGCAGCGGCAACAAGCTTCGGGCCGTCCTGAGGCAGGGCGTCGACGGCGAGTGTGGTGGTGTCTTCAAAGACCCCATCGCCTTGCTCATCCTTCTGGAGAGTGACGGACCCTCCTGGATCCACGTTGACGCGCAGGATCATCCCCTCGACCACGGAGGTGACACGCGTGGCACGGGCGAATGAGCCATCAGGACGCTCGAATGAAATCGAGAACTCTCCGGCCCCTGACCCGCTCGCGCGAATATCGAACCGGTATGGGCCCGCCGTGGGCTGGGTCAGGAGGCTGAGCAGGGCGTCGGAGCCGACCGGCAACATGACGGCGCCGAGCACATTGTTTGCTCCCTCCACCCGGGGCGCGCCGTGGTCCGTTGATCGAATCGTCGTGCGCCCGGCTCCGTCGATGGCGGCGATGTCGGCACGGGGGCCATCCCAGGCAAAGGACAGAAATGAGCCGGAGGAGGCCATCACACGAGCCGTGGCGTATTCGTACTCGCGCGCGCCGCCAACCGGCGGAACCGCATCCGTGAGGGCGGCCCCCACCGCCTGGACGAACGCGTGTCCGGCCTCTGTTGTTCTCAGCAGCTGATCGAACCCAGGGTCGATGGGATCGCCACCGTAGAAATCGACCAGAAGATCTCGAACGGCGTCATCGCTCGCCTGGCCCAGGGTGACCCGCAGGCCCGCCTCGGCGAGGGCCAGGGCTTTCTTGATGACCACCTGGCCGTTCACGCGAATCACGCTCGCGGGCAATGTTCCCGCGGGAGCGTTGGCGATACTCCAGGCCTGGCCGAGAACCCGCATCGCGGCGTCGACCACTGACGTGGGCAGGGCCGCCGTCGACGCCGGAAGCACCAGGGTGTCGGGAGAAAGAGGTACGTTCCGTTCGCCCACGCCTATTGTGAAATTGAGCTGTCCCGACGCGCCGCTTTGCGTGTCGAACTTGAGATAGGTGGCCACCACCTTGCCGTTCCGCTGGGAAACGAATTCAAACTCAAGGACCTTGGCGTCGCCCGGCTTGAGGGTGGGAATGCTCTTCGTGGCATCGCCCTCCAGGATCAGACCGCTCATGCGGCTCGAGTCGAGTGTCATCGACACGTCGTTGCCGATGCCCTTACCGATATTGGTGACCGTCGCGCGCATCTTGAACCGCTCGCCCGTGCGAACCACAGAGGGAACGGTAAAAGTCACGTTGAAGTAAGGATTCCGTACGAGCACGCCGCCCATCGCCTTCCCCTTGACCGTGACCGGACCGATGGGCAGCCCGAGCAGTTGAGCGGTCAGGTCGAACTGGATCTGGTGGAAACCCTCCCGTTCGCCCCGGATCAGGAATTCGGCCTGGCCCTGCTGGGCCGGCGCCATCTCGGGTTCGTCGTCGTCCGTGCCCGAAACACCGTCGCCCCCCAAGCCCCGAACATCCATGGTGAGGGGTTGGGTGATCACCTGGCCCTCGCGCTCGATCTCGGGCAGAGCGAGGGGATCGTCGGGTGTCCCGGGGTCGCCGTCAGCGCCGGAAGGCAGCAACAGCCTGGCCCGGACGTCCCGAACATTGAGACCAGAGCCCACGGGAGCGCCATTCGACACATAGAGCTGAGCCGAGAAGAACTGTTTCAAATATCCGACGTTGCCCGGGATGACCAGGACAGCTGGGATGTTCACCGGGCGGGGCGGGCCACTCGGCTGGGGGACCTTGATCTCCACTCGCTGCCCTGTCTCGTCTTCGGCCTCCAGAAGAAGGGGCACGATTGTGGGCAACTGAACGCCTTCGCGCACCGGCGCCGGAGGCGGCGAAAGAGGCTGGGGCACCGCCACGCCCTGACGGTCGAAGACCACGGGGAACTTGATATCGATGGCCTTCGAATCGAGTTTGAATCCCATAGTGAACTCGAAGCCGAGGTAGTCATCGCTGTCGAGGACGATCCCCTTGGCCTTGATCTCATCGAGGGTCAGGGCACGCGTATGGACCTGGGTTACGAGGATCTGGTCAATTACCCGGAGCGGGACGCTCGAGGGTTCAACGTCCAGAACCGTCCTGCCGCCGACGGTCAGGCGCAGGTTTGAGAGGCGGTAGCCGCCGGCAATCGGGATCGGAGGGGTCCTGAGGACGAGAGGGTCGACCGAGGGCTCACCGTTCGGCTCGACGAGAGGGAGCGAAAGGGGTTGGGAAAAACCCGGGCCCGACAGGTCGCCCTCAGCCACTACAGTGGGGCCGAGGAATCGAACAACGTCGGCCAGGGACAGATCAACACCGGCGGCGCGCACGAGGATTCGAATCCCCCCTGGTGTGTGCTTCGGCACGACCGGCTCGGCGTTCTCCACCGTCGCCGACAGGCCCGAGAGGCGAAGTTCCATCTCGCCGATCTTGCGGTACTGGGCGTGGGCCGGACCTGCGATCAGCGAGGCGAGCAAAGCCAGCCCGACAACGCCCGACGCGCCCATCCTGCGAGTCGAATTGTGCCCCGAACCCCGAGGGTCCGTTTCGAAAGTACGCTGACCGCCCGTCAAAAAACACCTCGCAGCAGTCTTGCCGACCGCCTTTTTGGTGAGAGAGGGTGCGTAACCTATGTGCTCGTTCTCCCGGTGTCAAGTGCCATCGGGGGAAAAGACGGTCAGCGCCGCGCAGATGGGATACGCTCCGAAACGGCGAGGATCTAGCTACAGCAACAGCGCATCCACGCGGTGGGCGTGGACAATCTCCTCACACGGCGACCACTTGAAGATCGTGAATCGCCCGTCCTGCGAGGCCACGAGCGCGGTCGCGTCGTGCTGATCGTGTACAAACTGTGCCGCGGAGAGATGGCGTGTGCCGCCGAGTTGCGTGGGCGCGGTCAGGGCGCGCTCGTTTCCTTCGACAGGCTCGGTGTGACTCACCTGCTCGACCGGCGCGCTTCCCCGCCTTCGCGTGATCTTGGCCCCCAGCGCGAGCACCTCGTAACGATCGTTGATGATGGTGGCGCCGTCCACCGCCGTGAGGCCGGCCACCGCCTCGATCGCGCGGCGCAGGTCTTCCTGCCATTCGTGCCGGCCTTCGCTCTCGGGCTCAGCGGCGAGCACTTCGGTCAGTCCTCGAAATGGCGGCTCCACCGCGTACACCATCGGCGTCACCACCGACTCGCGCCACTGGCTGGTGTCGGCCGGCACCACCAGCAAAGCGCCGCCCCGGCCGTGCGCCCGCATCGACGCGGCCACTTCGACGAGGACGTTCACGTGTTCGAGGGACCCGAAGGCCTCGGTGAAGCCGAGGAGCGACTTCACGAGCTGCGGACAATCGGGCACCGCCGCTCCGCCCGCCTCGTCGACCACCTTCACTGAGTCGCCTTGGAGCACGGCGACGTTCACGAACTTGCCGAACGGTTCGCTGCGGTGCTTGATCACCAGCAGACCCGACGCCACCACCTCGACCACGAGGCAGAAAGCCGGCACGTCGCGGGTGGTTCCCCACACATGGAAGTCGTAGTCGTCGCGCCAGACACCCAGGTGGATGCCGGGCCGCTTCACCGCGGGCGCGACCTTCGCGAGAGGCGCCGGCCGCAGCGGAATCGGAGCGGCGAAACGGAGGGGATGGCCGGCGAGGTCGGGCGGAACGTAGGCGAGGGAGATCGTGGGGGTGATGCCCTCTTCGCGGCGCAGGCTGGCCCAGAACGCGGCGTCGATCAGGGCTTCGATCGCGATCGCCGTGGGCGTTTCCGGGAGTTGCTCGTGGCCGCGCTCGCGGGCCGCATCGAGGTGCCGCGCGAAGTGGGCCTGAACCTTGGGGGCCACGATCCGGGCGGCGGGATAGGCGGATTCGGTCATTCGAAGGGGAGGATAATCTCTGCGGTCGCGAAGCGGTCCGACCGAGGTTGCCGCGAACGGCAGGGCCCGCACATCTTCCCTTGGTATGGGGAAAGATCAGTAGTAATCTTTCCTTCCTAGAAGGAAAGAATGAGAGACCTGATAGATCGCTTCGTTCTCGAGTCCCGCGCGCGAAGGTTCCCTGACGTCACGCCTCGCCGGGCCCGGCTTTTCGCACTTCCCGGGAAGGTGGACGCGGTGATCGGCATGCGGCGGTCCGGGAAGACCTGGCTCCTCTACCAGCGGATCCAGCAGTTATTGGCGCACGGAGTCCCGCGCGAACGGATTCTGTACGTCAACTTCGAAGACGAGCGCCTTCGGCCGCTCTCGACGGGAGATCTCCAGGAGTTCCCCGAGGCTATCTACCGACTGAACCCCGAAGCTCGCGAGGAGACCTGCTATTTCTTCCTCGACGAAGTCCATGTCGTTCCCGGGTGGGAGCAGTTCGTCAGGAGGCTCAACGACGGGGGCAACGTCCAGGTCGCAGTCACGGGTTCGTCGGCCGCGCTGCTCAGCCGGGAGATCGCAACGAGCCTCCGTGGACGAAGCCTCTCCACCGAGGTGCTCCCGTTCGGCTTCGACGAAGCGTTGAGACCCGCCGGAACCGAGCCTCCGACTCACTTCCCGGTCCCGGCCCGAATGCGGTCGACGCTCGAGGGCTCGTTGAAGCGGTACATGGAAGTGGGCGGCTTCCCGGAGGTTCAGTCCTACGAGCCCGAGACACGCGTCCGACTGCTCCAGGAGTATGCGCAGGTGGCGGTGTTCCGCGATGTCGTCGAGCGTCACGCGGTTTCACACATCCCTGCCCTGCAGCAGGTGGTTCGTCATCTGCTCGCGACGCCGTCCCAGTCGCTCAGCGTCAACAAGCTCTTTCAGGCGCTGAAGTCGCAGGGGTTTCGCCTCGCCAAGGACGCTCTCTACGCCGATCTCCGTCATCTGGAGGACGCCTTCCTGATCGGGACGGTCGAGATCGACTCGCCGTCGGCCCGCGCGCGCATGACGAATCCCCGCAAGTGCTACCTCATCGACACCGGTTTCGCTCACGCCTTCTCCATGAGAGCCGAGGCGAACCTCGGGCATCTGCTCGAGAACCTCGTGTACCTGGAGCTTCGGCGGCGAAGCTACGAACTCTCCTACGCGCTTACCGCCACGGGCCGGGAGATCGACTTTGTGGCGCGACGGCCCAAGACCGAGCCGGAGATGATTCAGGCCTGTGCCGACCTGCGCGACCCGGCGACGCGACAGAGGGAAATCGCCGCCCTCGAAGAAGGATTCCGCGAGGGGCGCGGGCGATCCGCGACCATCGTGACCCTGCGCGACGAGGAGACTCTCATCGTCGGCCGCCGCAAGGTTCGCGCGGTCCCCGCATGGAGATGGCTGCCCGAGGGTCTCCCGGCCTGATCTGGTGATTCGCCCTACGTCATTGCGAGGAGCCAGTCCATCTGCGAGGCGACGGAGCAACCCCATCCCACCACTAACCCCGCCCGCTTTCTCCCCCCCCTGAGGAACCGCGGCCACGGGTCCCGGGTCCTCTGTGACACTTCTGCCCCCACCGTGAGG
>CAZBTT010000311.1:0-6079 GCA_964494295.1 uncultured Acidobacteriota bacterium | reverse complement strand
CGGCGATGCCCTCTTCAAGCAGCAGGGCGCCCTCATTCACCATCGCACCGAAGCAGCGTTCGACGATCTCGGCGTCCGCGATCTCGCGGCGCTTGAATCCAAGCTCGGCGCTGACCGCAATCACCAGAGCCTCGACTTCGGGATCGGGAACCCCTGTGCGGCTTCCCTTCTCATAGCGATACCAGCCCGCCCCTGTCTTCTGCCCGAAGCGGCCCATCTCACACAGCCGATCCGCGATGGGCGAATAGCGAAGGTCTTTGGGGCGGGTCGCGGACTGACGTTTGCGGATCCGCCATCCGATGTCGAGACCCGCGAGATCGCCGATCTGGAACGGCCCCATCGCCATGCCGAAATCGCGCAGCGCCTTGTCCACCTGATGGGGCAGCGCTCCTTCTTCGAGGAGGAAATCGGCCTGACGCCGATACGCGTAGAGCATCCGGTTGCCCACGAAGCCATCGCAGACGCCGACAACCACGCCGATCTTCCCGATCCGTTTGACCACATCAAGGGACGAAGACAGGACGTTGGCGGAGACGGTCGCGGGCCGCACGACCTCGACGAGTTTCATGATGTTGGCGGGCGAGAAGAAGTGAAGGCCGAGCACGCGCGACGGGTCCTTCGTCTCCTCCGCGATCGCGTCAACGTCGAGACTCGACGTGTTCGTGGCGAGGATCGCCCGGTCCGAACACACCTCGTCCAGCCTCGCGAAGACCTTGTGCTTGAGGTCCATCTCCTCGAAGACGGCCTCGATCACAAGGTCCGCGGATGAGAGGGCCGCGTAATCGGTGGCCCCCTGAATGGCGGCGATGCGCGAGGCGCATTCTTCCGCGCTGATCCGGCCCTTCGCCGCTGATTCCTCATACGTCGTTCGGACCTTGGCGAGGCCGCGATCCACCGCCTCCTGCGTTTCGTCCGTGACCACGACGGGAATCCCCGCGTTGGCGAAGGCCATGGCGATGCCCCCGCCCATGGTGCCGAAACCCACCACACCCGCGCTGCGGATCGCCCGCATCGTGGTGCCCTTCTTCAACTCTCCGGCCTTTTGCGCCTCGCGCTCGGCGAGGAAGACATGTCGGAGCGCCCGGGACTCCTCGCTGCCGAGGAGCTCCAGGAAGGTCTCCCGCTCGAGGCGGAGCGCCTCGTCGAACGGGAGCGATACTGCCCGCTTCACGCAGTCGAAGGCGGCCTGCGGAGCCTTCCTGCCCTTCGCGCTCTTCCGCAGGTCCGACTCGATACGCGCGAGCAGATCGACCGCAGGAGGAACGACAGCGATATCGCTGGTCTTTCTCGCCGTCCTTCGGCTGACTTTCTCCGCGAAGGCGATGGCGCGTTCACGCACCGTGTGGGCAGGCGCCGTCTCATCGATCAGTCCAAGAGGCACACCCTCTGCCGCACCGACACGCCGTCCGTTGAGAATGAGGTCGAGCGCCGCCTCGACCCCGATCAGTCTCGGCAAGCGCGCTGTGCCGCCCGCGCCGGGCAGGATCCCGAGCGTCACCTCGGGCAGACTCATCAACGCGCCCTCTTCGGCCACGCGATAGTGGCAGCCGAGCGCAAGTTCGAGGGCGCCACCTGCGACTGTCCCATGCAGCGCCGCGATCACGGGCTTCGCCGATGCTTCGATCCGGTCGATGAGGTCCGGCAGAGAGGGACCGTCGGCCGCGGCTTGTCCGAACTCGCGAATGTCAGCCCCCGCGCTGAAGTGTTTGCCTTCGCCCGCGATCACGATCGCGGCAACTCCATCGTCTGACAAGGCGGTTTCCAGATGCGCCGCCAACGACTTCTTGACCGAGGCCCCCAGCGCGTTCACCGGCGGGTTCTGGATCGTCAGCAGGGCCACGCTGCCCTGTTTCTCGAAGTTCACACTCATGGATCAGGGCTTCCGTTCCGACTCTTTCAGCAGGCGGGCAAGTTCGCCCGACCAGACCGCCGGCCACGAGTGCGTCGAATGGCCGCGGGTTTTGTCGGAGATCGGAATGAGAACCGCGCGGCCATTCTTCACTCGCTTGATCTGCTCCTCGAGGATTCCAAGCTCCGGCGGATTGACCTGATCGTCTGCGGAATTGATGGCCAATAGCGGACAGACGATCTTTTCGAGATCGGGTTGCGGGTCGTAGTCGCGCGAGGATTCGAACTGGTAGAGCATGTCGTTCGCGTCGGTGGACCGGAGCCGCTGCGCCACCATTTCGTCGAAGAAGGTGTCGGCGGATTCGCGGGTCGGCGCGCGCTTCTGCCATTGGAGCGGAACGCTCGTCATGAAGACGAGCGTGTAGACCGCGGCGGTGAGGCCGCGTGGCGTGGTGGCGTATTCCCCGCCCTTCCACTCCGGGTCGTTCCGGATCGAATCGCTCACCATCCGGCGGAACATGCGGTTCCGACCCGCGATCTGGACGGGAAGGCTCGCAAGCGGCATCGCCGCGTCCATGAAGGCCGGATACCGCGTCGCCCACATCCACGTGTGCATCCCGCCCATCGACGTGCCCATCACGAGTCGGAGGTGATCGACCTTGAGGCCCTCGGTGAGCAGGCGATACTGGGCCCGGACCATGTCGCCGTAGCCGTAGCGCGGAAACTTCGCGCGCAGACCATCGCTTGGCTTGCTCGACTTTCCATGGCCGATCGCATCGGGGAGGATGATGTATTGCTTCGCGGCGTCGAGGATCTGGCCCGGGCCAAAGAGTTCGCCGCCGAAGTTGTCGCTCAGGAACTGAGCGCCCGTGCCGCCGGTTCCGTGGGTGATGAGAACAGCGTTCGTGATCTGGCCCCGAGCGTCGCGGGCGGGCTGACCGAGAGTGCGGTAATGGAGATTCAGGACCGGGAGCGTCTCGCCGGAGTCGAACTTGAAGTCGCGGAGTTCAAAGTCGCCCTCCGTCACCGCGGGCTTCGCCGACCCGGTCTGCATCGCGACCGCGCTCGTGGCGAGGAGCGTCAGGACAAGAAGGCCTCGGACCAGGCAGCGCGTGAAAATCATGGCGCGGAACTTACCAGCCGGCGACATATAATCCATGGCTCGCGGCAGTCGTCATCCGTGTGCCTGTAGCTCAATGGTAGAGCAGCGGCCTTTTAAGCCGTTGGTTGGGGGTTCGAGCCCCCCCGGGCGCATAAACCGTCTTCTGAGTTGGGGGGCGGTGCACGGACCCGCCCCCCAAACCCCCAGTCGCTGCGGCCAAGGTGAACTTGGCCTTCGCTCCCCTCACCCCCTCAGTCGCGAGGTTGCGATGGTTCGAACGCGCGGCCGGTCCACCGGTAGACGCGCTTCCATGCCTCGTACGCGCTCAAGGTCAGGACTTCCGGCGCGGTTCGATCGCCCGGCGAACCCTTCACTTTGAGACCGCTCTCGCTTCCCACCACCGCGGTGCTGCCCTCTCGCAGTTCGTCGACCTCGAAGAGGATCCAGGTCGCCATCGCGGGACGGGCGACGATCAGCCGCGCGTCCTTCCTGGGCCCGACACCCATGAGGATGACCGCGAGCGCTGGCCGTTCCGCAGCCCCGAAAAACTTCCCAGCCCGGACGCCGGGACAGGCGCCTGGATGGTCCGCTCGAAACAGCGCCCGCTCGTCTTCGTAGAGATCGGCCGCGGTCAGCACCCGAGAGGAACCGAACCTGCTCTGAAGCGTTTCCCGAAGAGCGGCCGGCAGCGCGCACGGCTCGCTCCGCGCGGCGACATCCTGCGCCGCCGACACCGCAAGCGCGAGAGCGACCGCCGCGAAAACCATGAACTACGGACGCAACCAGGAAGACGTGCGTGTGTTCCCGTCGATGACCGAGGCGTCGCGGTCGGGCCCGACCGAAACCAGAGGCACCTCGACGCCCACGAGTTCGCCGATCTTCTTTATGTAGTCGCGGGCCTGCACCGGCAGGTCCTTCCACTCCCGGACGTCGCCGGTGGGAGTGTTCCAGCCCTTCATGTTTTCGTAGATGGGCGTGCACTCTTCGTAGATCGTCACGTCGGCCGGGATGTCGTCGAGCCGCGTGCTGCGGTATCGATAGCCCACGCAGATCGGAATCTCCTCGAGCGGGTCGAGAACGTCGAGCTTGGTGAGGGCGATCGCCTCGAAGCCGTTCACGCGCGCCGAATATCTCGTGACCACCGCGTCGAACCAACCGCAGCGCCGGGGACGGCCGGTGGTAGCCCCGTATTCGCCACCGCGCTCGCGCAGGCCCTCGCCGATCTCGTCCTTCAGTTCGGTGGGAAGAGGTCCCGTTCCAACCCGGGTCGTGTACGCCTTCACAATGCCGAGCACTCCATCGACTTTCGACGGGGGCACTCCCAGTCCGGTGATCACGCCGCCGATGCCGGCCGAAGAGGACGTCACGAAAGGGTAGGTCCCGTGATCGAGGTCGAGAAGCGTGGCCTGAGCGCCCTCAAAGAGAACCGAATAACCCTCGGCCATCTCGCGATGAAGCAGCGCCGAGACGTCGCGCACTCTTGGCGCGATGCGCGCGCCGAAGGCTTCGAGATCGTCGGCGGTCTTCTTCCAGTCGATGTCGCTGGTGACGCCGTAGCCGCGACACAGGGCCTCGAAGTGCTCGCGGATGGCTCCAAGCTTCGCGTCGATCCGGTCACGGAGGAGCAGGTCGCAGATGCGCATGCCCCGGCGGGCCGCCTTGTCCTCGTAGCAAGGACCGATGCCGCGGCCGGTGTTTCCAAGCTTCGCCTTGCCCTTGCGCTCCTCGCTCATGAGGTCGGGAGCGCGGTGGTGTGGAAGCAGAACGTGGGCCCGATCCGAGATGAGCAGGTTCGCGGCCACGTCGATGCCCAGGGCTTCGACCTCGCGGGTCTCCGCATCCAGGGCGGCGGGGTCGATGACAAGGCCCGGGCCAAGGAGGCACAAAACGCCCTCGTGCAGGATTCCGGAAGGGATGAGATGCAGGACGAGTTTCTTGTCGCCGCGGATGACGGTGTGGCCGGCGTTGTGTCCGCCATTGAAGCGGGCCACAATCTCGAAGGCCGGGGTGATCAGATCGACGATCTTCCCCTTGCCCTCGTCCCCCCACTGGCCGCCAATGATCGCGATATTCGGCATGGTGCGCTGTCTCTGAGGCCTTGTGGTTGGTGAGGAGGAATGGGGGCCCGAAAACACGACCCGGGCGGGAGCGGGGATTGTAAGGGACGCCGGTCGGGTAACGGCAAGGACCTCACCTAAGATCACCTCCCCGAAATGACGCCCGTCCTACTCACTGGAAACGACCTCTCCCTCGAACAGCTCGCCGCGGTTTCAAGCGGCGCGCCCGTGGCGTTCAGCGAAGCGGCGATCGCCGCCATGCAGGCCTCGCGGGCCGTGGTCGACGGCGCGGTGGCCCGGGGCGACGTGGTCTACGGCGTCAACACCGGATTCGGCAACTTCGCGGATGTGAAGATCGGGCCGGCCGATCTCGAGGCCCTGCAGAGGAACCTCGTTCGATCCCACGCCGCGGGCGTCGGGCCGGTCCTGCCGATCCTCGAAACCCGTGCCCTCATGGTCCTTCGCGCCAACGTCCTCGCCAAGGGTTTCTCCGGCGCGCGCGTCGAGACCGCCCAGCTTCTCGTCGAGTGCCTCAATCGCGGCATTCACCCGAGGGTCCCCGAACAGGGCTCGGTCGGGGCGTCGGGCGACCTCGCGCCCCTTGCCCACGTCGCTCTCCTGCTTATCGGCGAAGGCGACTGCGAGTTCAGGGGCGGGGGGATGAAAGCAGCACAGGCGCTCGCGGCCGCGGGCCTCAAACCCGTCACCCTCGCTGCCAAGGAAGGCCTCGCCCTCATCAACGGAACTCAGCTGATGACCGGAATCGCGGGTCTCGCCCTTCTCGAAGCGGAGACACTCGCCCGCACCGCGGATGTCATCGCGGCCATGAGCGTGGACGCGCTGCTCGGCACCGACGTGGCGTTCGATCCGCGGATCCACGCGGCGCGACCGCACGCGGGGCAAGGGGCTTCGGCCCGCAACCTCCGACGCCTGCTTAAAGGCAGCGCGATGCGCGAGTCTCATCGCAACTGCGGGCGGGTGCAGGACGCGTATTCCCTGCCCCTCCCCCCCCAGGGTCCAGGAGCCACACGCGACGTTAAGGCCCTCGCGAGGGCCCCCCCCCCGAACCAGG
>CAZBTT010000310.1:0-6081 GCA_964494295.1 uncultured Acidobacteriota bacterium | reverse complement strand
CGTCGGATAGCGGAACACGCGCGACAGAAGCGGCTCGGCGAGGACCACGCCGAGAATGCAGAACGCGGCCACCCGGCAGATCGCCAAGGGCTGCCATCCGAAGAATACGGTGGCCCACAATGGCGCATCGGCGCGATGGATCGAGGCGACATAGCCGTTCATGTAGTTCGTCAGGACTGCGCCTCCCGTGATCGAGACAAGACTTCCGGTGAGAAGGCTGACGATCACGAAACCCACGAGGTGGGTGATGTGGAGAGGCAGGAAGAGGCGCCAGTTGCCTTCGGTCCCGCCGCCGAAGCGAATCCACTGGAACATCTCTTCGCGATACTCGGGACCGTTCAGTACAAACGGTGTCTTCCCGTCCGCGGTGGGCCACAAGGCAAGCGACACGGTGCCGAACACCGCGAGGGCGATCGGGAAGATGAGCATGAGCCAGATCGCGCCGCGAAGATCTCCCGCGCGCAGACGGCGCGCCATAACCCACCACGCCGGAGCGGCGTTTAGAACCGGGAGAAGGAAACGCGAATCAATCGCGAGGCCGATCGGGTACGAAAGGGCGATGGCGGCAACCAGGAGAAGCGCGTCCTGCCGGATGGTCTGCGGAGCCACCTCAGGCCTTTATCGGCAACCGATCGAAATGGACCATCGATCCGAACTGGTGGTACCGCTCTTCGATCTCTCCGCGCGTCAGGTCGAGGAAACGCTCGACGCCGAACGCCTCGCAGCAGAAGGATGCGACGGTCGATCCCATGATGACGGCCTGACGGAACGTGGACTCATCGTGTGAATCGGCCTGGTCGAGGAAGCCCATCAGACCCCCTGCGAACGAGTCGCCGGCACCGGTCGGATCCTTGACGTGTTCGAGAGGAAACGCGGAGGCGAGGAAGCAGGAGTCTTCCTGGAAGAGGAGCGCGCCGTGTTCGCCCTTCTTGATGATCAGCGTCTTCGGACCCATGGCGCGAATGGCCCGGGCGGCACGGATGATGTTCCAGTCGCCCGCCAGCTCCTTCGCTTCGGAGTCGTTGATCAGAAGAACCTCGACCCTGGCCAGCGTCTTCTTGAGTTCCTCGAGACGATGATTGATCCACAGGTTCATGGTGTCGCAGCCCACGAGCTTCGGGGCGGCGACCTGTTCGAGAACATCGCGCTGGAGCGAGGGCTCGATGTTGCCGAGGAAGAGACGGTCGGACTTGCGATAGCTCTCGGGCAACTTCGGCTTGAAGTGCTCGAAGACATTGAGGTCCGTGCAGATGGTCTCGCGCGAGTTGAGATCGGTCGAGTATTTGCCCTGCCAGTGGAAGGTCTTCCCCGGCGCGTGTTCGAGGCCGGTGAGGTCGATCCGCCGTCCTTCCAGGACCGCTCGGTCCTTTGGCCCGAAGTCGTCGCCCACCACGCCCACGAGGTTCACGTCGGTGAAATACGAAGCGGCCAGTGCGAAATAGACCGCGGATCCGCCGAGGACCTTTTCGGCGCGGCCGGCGGGGGTTTCGAGCGTGTCGTATGCGACGCTTCCGACAACGAGGACTGACATTGGGTTCTTTCGGTGCTTCCTTCTGGGGCGGTCTTTCGGAACAGCTGGGGGGGAGGGGAGCCTATTTCAAGTAGCGTCCGATGATGGGGGCAAGATCGCTCTTGGCCTTCTCAGGAATCAGTTGCGGCGCGGTCATGATCGCGAACTTGAGCGCGCTTTCGCATTCGCAGTCGCGGGGGACCGGCAACTGCTCCACCGCGGACTTGAGGATCGCCTTCGCCATGGCGGCGTTCTTCTGGACCACCGCCACCACCTGGTCGACGGTCACCGCCTCGTGGGAGGGATGCCAGCAGTCGTAGTCGGTGACCATGGCGAGTGTGGCGTAGCAGATCTCCGCTTCGCGGGCGAGTTTCGCTTCCTGCAGGTTCGTCATGCCGATGAGGTCGGCGCCCCAGGAGCGATAGAGATTCGATTCGGCGAGGGTCGAGAACTGCGGGCCCTCCATGCAGACGTACGTGCCGCCTTCATGAACCACGGCGCCGCTCCTTCGACACGCCTCACCGAGTATCCGGCGAACGTGCTTGCAGACGGGGTGAGCGAAGCCCACGTGAGCGACGATGCCGTCGGTGAAGAACGTCCCCTTGCGGCCGAACGTGCGGTCGATGAACTGATCGGGCGTCACCATGTGGGTGGGGACGTACTGTTCCTTGAGCGAGCCCACCGCAGACACCGACAGGATCCACTTCACGCCGAGCGACTTCATGGCCCAGATGTTGGCCCGGAAGTTGATCTCGGAGGGCGAGATGCGGTGGCCGCGGCCGTGGCGCGGGAGGAAGGCGACGCTGCTCTCTCCGAACTTGCCCACGATGAACGCATCCGACGGTTTGCCGAAGGGGGTTTCGATCGCGACTTCGCCCCGCGCCTCGAAGCCCTCGATCTCGTAGAGGCCGCTTCCGCCGATGATTCCGATTTCCGCCGTGTGATGGACGCTCATTTCAAGCCTGCTTCAGTTCGAGGAGAACACCCGCCGCGGACTTCGGATGGATGAAGGCGACGCGGCAGCCGCCGGCCCCGATGCGCGGGACTTCATCGAGGAGCTGGGCGCCCGCCGCCTTCATCTCCGCCATCGACTTCTCGATGTCGTCGACGAGGACGCAGATGTGATGGAGGCCGGAACGCTTCTCCAGGAACTTCGCAATCACCGACGTGGGATCGGTCGGCTCCAGTAGCTCGAGGTGAGACTCGCCCACCGTGATGAACGCGGCCTTCACCTTCTCAGTCGGGACGTCGTGTTCGGAGTCGATCTTGAAGCCCAGGGCTTCGTAAGCGCGCTTCGCCTCGGTCATGTCCTTGACCGCGATGCCGAGGTGGTCGATCTTCAGAATCATGAGGCTCCCGATACGGTTTCGTCGGCCGCGGTATAGGGGTCGACGGCGCGATTCTGCACCCGTTCGCGCAGTTTGAGGCTTTGGTCGAGGGCGTCGATCCTCTGGCGGACCTTCTCTTTCACCAGCACGTCCACTTCCCGCTCGAATTGGCGCAGCAGCCTCTCGCGCCGGCGTTGCGCCATCTGGCCGCTCGCCTCGCGTCGCGCTCGGACCTCCTCGATCGTCTTCATGAGGTCGTCGATCCCCTGGGAGGACGAGGCGATGGTTCGAACCACCGGAGGCCGGTCGCCCTTGGTCTCGCCGGTGAGGGACAGCATCATCTCGATCTCGGAAGAGAGTCGGTCGGCGCCGTCGCGGTCGGCCTTGTTGACCACGAAGACGTCCGCGATCTCCATGATTCCGGCCTTGAGCGCCTGCACTTCGTCGCCAAGTCCGGGAACGAGGACGACCACGGCGATGTCGGCTTCAGAAGCGATGTCCACTTCGTCCTGGCCGACGCCCACGGTTTCGACGATCAGGATGTCCTTGGACGAGGCGTCGAGGACGAGAAGAGCGGCCGCGGTAGTGGCCGAAAGTCCGCCAAGCGCTCCGCGGGTGGCCATCGAGCGGATGAAGACACCGTCGTCGGTCGCGTGGTTCTGCATGCGGATGCGGTCGCCGAGAATCGCTCCGCCGGTAAAGGGAGAGGTTGGATCCACGGCCACGACACCGACGGTCTTCCCCGCTTTGCGGAACTGGGTAGTCAGACGATCCACGAGGGTCGACTTGCCGGCGCCCGGAGGACCCGTGATCCCGAGGGTGAGGGCGCGTCCCGCATGCGGAAAAAGACGGGTCAGCAGGGCGCGCGAGCCCGGCCAGTCGTCCTCGACCGCCCGGATGGCCCGCGCCACCGAGCGGATGTCCCCGCGCAGGATGTCCTTGTCTTCGGGAAGGTTCATGCGCGTCGAAACCGCAAGAAGGCCTCCTGCCTACTCGCCGCGCGCGAGCAGTTCGCGCGCGATGACCAGCTTCTGAACTTCGCTCGTGCCTTCGCCGATCGTGCCGAGCTTCGAATCGCGCAGGGCGCGCTCGACCGGGTAGTCCTTCACGTAGCCGTAGCCGCCATGAATCTGAATGGCCTCGAGGGCGACTTGAACCGCCATCTCGCTCGCGAAGAGCTTCGCCATGGCCGACTCCGTCTTGTGCTCGATCCCGGCATCGCGAAGCGAAGCGGCGCGCAGCATGAGAAGCCGCCCGGCGGCGATCTTCACCGCCATATCGGAGAGCTTGAACTGAACCGCCTGGAATTCGGCGATCGCCTGGTTGAACTGCTTGCGGCCCTTGGCGTAGGTCAAAGAGGATTCGAAAGCGCCCTGCGCGATGCCGATCGAAAACGCGGCGATGCCGATGCGGCCACGGTCGAGAATCCGCAGCGTATCGACGTAGCCCATGCCGGGGGCTCCCAGGAGATTCGCGGCGGGAATGCGGCAGTCCTCGAGGATCAGCTCGGACGTGTCGGACGAGCGTACGCCGAGCTTGTCCTCCTTCTTGCCCGGGCGGAAGCCTTTGGTTCCGCGGTCAACGACGAAGGCGGAGATGCCCTTCTTGCCCTTCGTCTTGTCGGTGACAGCCATGACCACGGAAACATCGGCCAGGCTGCCGTTGGTGATGAAGGTCTTCGAACCGTTCAGGACCCACGAATCGCCGTCCTTCACCGCGGTGGTCTTGGTGCCGCCCGCATCGGACCCCGCGCTGTTCTCGGTAAGGCCCCAGGCGCCCACGAACTCGCCCGTGGCCAGCTTGGGCAGATACTTCTTCTTCTGCTCCTCGGTGCCGGCGAGGAAGATGTGGCCCGAGGAAAGGGAATTGTGCGCGGCGGTGGAAAGCGCCACACCCGCGTCGATCCGGGCCAGCTCTTCGATGACGATGGTGTAGTCCACCGTCGACATGCCGGAGCCGCCATACTCTTCGGGAAAGACCACCGCGAGAAGACCCAGTTCGCCCAGCTTGCTGAAGATCTCGCGCGGGAACTCCTGCTTCTCATCCCACTCGCGCGCGTGCGGCTTGAGCTCCCTCTCGGCGAAGTCGCGAACGGTTTTCTTGAGGAGCCGCTGGTCTCCGCTGTATTGAAAGTCCATTTGATGCCTCTAAAGAACATCCCCAAAACAGGGGAGCGCTGATCTTAGTTGACCGAGGCCCTCCACCCGATCGAGGTCGTTCGCACCCGGAGCCCCTATTGGCTGTTTCTCCTCTCGCCACCCCCGCGCGCCGCCGTTCGTCGGGCAGCAGCCGGCAAGTGCCAACTCCGTTTGAGGGCCAAGCGGGGGCCTAGCGCGAACTCCCGTTTCCTGCCGCGAAGTGGGGGAGCAATTAGCTTGGTCGCGACGAAGACGCCGCAACTAAGAAAGGTTGTTGAAGAACACGTACAACAATGGAGCGGCGAGGATGAATGCGTCCATCCGGTCGAGCGCTCCTCCGTGGCCTGGGAAAAGCGTTCCCGAGTCCTTGGCGCCGACGTAGCGCTTGAAGAGGCTCTCGAGAAGATCGCCCACGATGCCGGCCACCGCGACGAGAACGCCGATCGTGACGATCAGTCCGACCGGCTGGGAGGTGAAGAGTTGTGTGGCGACCAGGGCGCTCGCGAGAGCCGCGCCCACGAGGCCGCCGATGGCGCCTTCGATGGTCTTTCCCGGCGACACCTGCGGCGCGAGCTTGTGGCGGCCGAGCGCGTGACCCGTGAAGTACGCGAAGACGTCCGACGAAATGACCACCGCCATCAGGAGGGCGATGCGCGCGGTCCCGTCTTCGATGGGCGCGATCCGGGCCAGGGCCGCGAAAGAGCCGGCGCCGAGACCAATGAGCAGGCCGGAGAGCACGCCCGCCGCCTCGGCGGCGAGGACGGGTATGCCGAAACGGTCGGCGCGCAGAATCGCGAGGAGCGCCACCGGAACGGCAGCGACGATCGGCAGGCCCGAGAATGGAAAAACCCTGGCCGCGTCCGGAGCGCCCGCGAGTTCGAAGAAAAGGGCGATGCCGGGCAGAAACGAGATGTGCGAAGCATGGACGGAGGCACGGCCCAGAAGCGTATGAGCCTCGCTGATGCCGAGGACGCAAAGAATCGCGCCCAGGATCCACGGCCCGCGGTGCGGGAACAGGGCGATGGCGCCGATGACCACGGGCAGGACGACCACCGCGGTGAGAACGCGCCGAAAAAGGTTCGAGGCGAAAAGCCCGCTCACGCCT
>CAZBTT010000309.1:0-6093 GCA_964494295.1 uncultured Acidobacteriota bacterium | reverse complement strand
GGTCCACGCGTGCCCCCCCCTTGGCCCTGCTCGGGGGAACCTTCGGGAGGGCCTTCGGCGTAAAGGGCGTATATGTCGCGGGTCCCCGAACCTTCTTCGACTACCTGCGTGAAACGTCGATGATGTACATCTACTCGAACCCCATCACACCCGCCGAGGCCGCTGCGGCCAGGGTCGCGGTCGACATCCTCGATTCTCCGGAGGGCGGAAGGCTCCTGACCCACCTGCGCGCCATGACCGCGAAGTTCGAGAAGGGTCTGATCGACCTCGGTTTCGAAACCATCCGCGGCGAACATCCGGTGACGCCCCTCGTGGTGCGTGACACGCCGAAGACACAGTCGCTCGTAAAGCACCTCTTCGCGCACGGGATCCTCGCCACGGGACTGTCCTATCCGGTGGTGCCCAAAGGCGACGAGGAGATCCGCTTCCAGGTGTCCGCGGATCACACCGCGAAGGACATCGATGCCGTCCTCGACGCGCTGAAGTCGTTCGGTCGCTGAGCCTTTGCGGAGGATCTCCCTCCGCCTCCCCGGGTAGCATGTCCGGATGATGAAGCGATCCCGACCCGCCATCGCCCTCGTCGTCGCCACCTCTGTGCTTGCGCCTTCTCCTGGAGCCGCTCAGACGGCATCGCCGCCTCAGAAGAAGGTGGCGAATCGGGTACCGCCCGCGCGTTTCGCCGATCCGGATCGAGTCACGAAACTCTCGAGAGCCTTCCCGGAAATCGACCGCGCGTTCTTGAACTTCGCGCAGGGCGACGCCGCGCCTGCGGTGGCCTGGGGCGTGATCATCGACGGAACGCTGGTCCACTCCGGAGCCACCGGGGCCCGCGATGTGCCTTCGAACGCCAAGGCGATGCCGGACAGCGTCTTCCGCATCGCGTCCATGACCAAGAACTTCGCCGGGCTCGCGATCATGAAACTGCGCGACCAGGGCCGCCTCTCCCTCGATTCCCCGGTCTCTCGTTATGTGCCTGAGCTTCGGACGCTCCCCTACCCGACGACCGACTCGCCCGCGATTACGTTGCGCCACCTGCTGACCCACTCCGAGGGGTTCCCCGAGGACAACCCCTGGGGCGACCGACAGCTCGCCGAAACCGACGCCACACTGTCGCGATGGATCCGCGCCGGGTTTCCGTTCTCGCAGGCGCCTGGGATGGGCTACGAATACTCGAACACCGGCTTCGCGATCCTTGGTCAGGTGATCGCCCGAGTCTCCGGAATGCGGGCTCGCGATTTCATCGACCGCGAGTTCCTCAAGCCTCTCGGCATGGCTCAGACAAAGTGGGACACCCAGGCCGTGCCCGGCGAGCGCATCGCGCGCGGCTATGGCCGCGTCGATGGCGAGTGGGTCGAGGAAACGCCATTGGCAGATGGCTCGTATGGAATCATGGGCGGCCTCTACTCGTCGGTGCCCGACCTCGCGAAACTCGTCGGCCTCTATCTCTCCGCGTATCCGGCGCGGGACGGCGACGACAAGGGCCCGCTCAAGCGCGCCTCTCTGCGCGAGATGCAGATCGCGCATTCGCCTTACCGTTCCACGGCGCTCCGGACCTCCGTGAACGCGCCGCTCAATCTCTCCTCGGGTGGATATGCCTTCGGCCTCGCCTCCACGCAGAATTGCCGCTTCGGAAACATCGTGGCTCATTCCGGTGGTCTGCCGGGTTACGGATCGCAGATGCGCTGGCTTCCCGAGTACGGCGTCGGGATCGTGGCGCTCGCGAACGGAACCTACGCGGGCCCGGGACGCGCGGTAAACGAGTCTCTGGAAGCGCTCGCCCGAACCGGAGCCCTGAACCCCCGTGTTCCGCAGCCAGGTCCGGAACTCCTCGGGATCAAAGCCGCGGTCGACGCGCTGGTGAACGAGTGGAACGATGGTGGTCTCGAGAAGATCGCAGCGATGAATCTCCTGCTCGACCGCTCGCTGGAGCGTCGGCGCAAGGAGTTCGCGACGCTCCGCGAAAAGCATGGCGCCTGTCGCGCCGAGGCGGAGATCGAGGCCGAGAACGCCCTTCGCGGCCGGTGGACCCTGGCCTGCGAACGGGGCCAGGTGCGGCTCAGTGTCACCCTCGCTCCAACGCTCCCTCCGACCCTTCAATACCTGCAGGCTTCGTCGATCCTCCCTCCGGGCGCGGGCTTCAACACCGTCGCGGCGGCCCTGGTGCGCGCGATCAATCAGGGCGAAGGGATGAGCGAGTCCCTCATTTCCCTGAGCGCTCCCACGGACGCCGCAGCGCAGATCGAAGCGTCGAGGGTTTACGGGACCTGTGTCGCGGGAGACCTCGTCAACGGCGGACCGGACAGCGGGACGCTGCGGCTCAACTGCGAAAAAGGAAAGCTCGACGTCCGCCTCACTGTTGACGCGTCGGGCTTGATGACCGGCTTGCGGATCGCACCCGCGGCGGGTGAAGTCTGCGTGCCTTAGACCGCCGCAGTGCCGTTGCGCTGTGAAACGATCAGCGCACGACCGCGCTCGACATCGACCTTGGAGAGCAGGTACGCGCCGACCACGAAGAAGAGCGCGAGGCCAAGGATCGCGCCCCGACTCGATCCGGTTACCGTGACCATCACCCAGAAGAGCGCGGGGCCCATGATTCCCGCGAAGCGCTCGCCGATTCCGTAGAAGCCGAAGAACTCGGACGACTTCTCTTTGGGGATCAGGCTGGCAAACAGGGATCTCGACAGCGCCTGCGCCCCGCCCTGGGCCGTCCCGATCAGCGCGGCCAGAACGAAGAAGTGCCAGGTTTCGGTCATCAGATAACCGACGACGCAGATCGCGAAATAGGTGGCGAGGGCCACGTAGATGGCCTTTCGGGTTCCGACCTTCGAGGCCATGCGGCTGTAGAGAAAAGCGAAGGGCAGGCCGATGAACTGGACCGCCAGGATCGCCTGCAGCAGACGGGCCTGGGGAATGCCGATCTCCGTGCCGTAGGTCGCACCGACCTTGATGACGGTGTTCACGCCGTCGTTGTAGACGAGAAAGGCCACCATCATCATGAAGGCCTCACGGTAGCGACGCAGATCGCGGAAAGTCGCGCGAAGCGAATCAATCGTGGCGGAGAGCGCCTTCATGGGCGACCTTCGTACTCCCTGCCCATCACCGCTTGCCGGCGGCTCGGGCACGTTCCGGAACAGTGGAATCGAGAAGAACGCCCACCATAGCGCGGCGAACGCGAAGGAGGCGCGGGTAGCCGAACCCGCGTCGGCGAAGCCCCAGGACTCGGGACTCGCGATCCAAAGGAGATTCAGGGCGAGCACCAGGCCACCCGAGAGGTACCCAAACGCGTAGCCCGCCGATGAGACGAGGTCGACCTCCTCAGGTTTCGCCACGTGCGGGAGAAGCGAGTCGTAGAGGATGAAGGACACGGCGATGCCGACGTTGGCGAGGCCGTACCAGAAGAGGCCGGCCTTCCACTCGCCCGGGCCGACAAACGCGATTCCCAGCGTGGCCACGACGCCGATGCCGACGAACAGGCCCATGATCCGCTTCCGCGTTCCCGAAAAGTCCGCCAGCGCGCCGACGAAGGGACCGATCATGGCCACGATCAGTGCGGCGATCGCAGTGGCGGCGTAGAAGTGCGCACCGGATTCGGCCTTCGTGATGCCCTGCGCGGCGACACTCGCGAAGTAGACCTGAAACACCTGCACGATCGACGTCATGAACGCGGAGTTCGCCCAGTCATAGGCGACCCAGCCCCGCAACTCAGGGCGAGAAAGTCCCAGGCGCTCGAGAAGGGGAACCGCCACGATTGTTGAGCATTCTGTCATTGACGCTGGGGGTCGAGGGGGCATTTGTTGTCAGAATGGGTTCCAGGCAATGCCCACAACTTCGAGACGCCGTCCCGCAAAACACCCCCCTACCGGATTCGCGCTCCGCGCGCCGATCATGTTCCATGATGTCGACCCCGCGGGGACGGCCTACTACCCGCGCCTCGTCGATCTTTGTCATCAGGCCTTCGAGGCCTTCTTCAACGCGCGTATCGGCCCGGCCTACTCCAGGGTGATCGCAAGCGGCACCGGCTTCCCCACCGTTCACTTCGAGGCCGATTTCGTTCAGCCGATCCGTCACGGCGACACCATCGAGGTCGGCGTTCACGTGAGCCAGATCGGTCGGACGTCGATCACTCTTGCCTACGAGGCTCGTCGTGGGAAGACCGTCCTCTTCAAAGCGAAGAACGTTGTCGTGGTCGTTGATCTCGAGACCATGAGCAAGAAACCTCTCAGCGCGGCGATGCGCCGCAAGTTCGAGGCGGCTCGCTAACTGAGAACCAGCCGCTCGATCAGGTCGACGCGGCGGGCCAAATCGGAAACGACGACGTGCTCGTGACGCGCATGAGCGCCATCGCCCATCGGGCCGAGCCCATCGAGGGTTGGAACACCGGCGGCCGCAGTGAGGTTGCCATCCGAAGCGCCTCCGACCCGCTCACCGCGAAGTTCGAAGCCGAGATCCGAGGCACTCCTCTGCGCAGTGGCGAAGAGAGCGCGCGAGGCGTCGGTTTCCGCGAGAGGTGGCCGATCGAAACCGCCCTCAACCGATACGCTGACTCGAGGGTCACGCGGCCGCCAGGCCCTGAGTTCGCGCTCCACCCTCTCGGTTTCGGAGGGAATCCAGACCCGGCAGTCGACTGCGACCTCCGCGTTTTCCGGCACGACATTGGTCTTGGTCCCCGCGGAGGCAAGGGTCGGCGTGACCGTGGTGCCGTGGTCGACGCTTCCGAATTTCGTTGCGTCGCGGATGAACTCAGCCAGCGCGGTCAGCGCGGACGCGCCCTTCTCAGGGTCGAGGCCGGCATGAGAAGGAACTCCCTTCAACTTCAGGCGGAAGAGGCCCGTGCCCTTTCGCGCGACCTTCGCGGCGCCGCCTCCCGCCGAGGGCTCGAGCACGAGAACCCGGTCGTGCTGGCGCGCCAGATCGATCAGGAGGTCGTGGGAAGCCGAACTCCCGACCTCCTCGTCGGGAACGAGAAGCAGGGTGACACGAGGACACGAGGGACGGGCGCGAAGCCGGTCGAGCACCTGGAGCGCCACCGCGACTCCCGCCTTCATGTCGAAGACCCCGGGCCCGCGGACAATGCCGCCTTCGTTCTGAAACGGCAGTTCCAGGAGGGTTCCGACCGGCCAGACGGTGTCGATGTGCCCCAGAAGCAGAGTGCTGGGCCGACCAACTTCCGAACCCCCGGTCGTCGCAACCACCGCATCGCCGCGCATGAGGCACGGGACTCGCCGCGCCATGGACCCGCCGCCCCGGTTCAGCCTGTCGCAGATCCATGCGGCGACAGCACTTACGCGGTCGGCCTCATCGGAGGGGGACTCGCGGACCACAAGTTCGCGCAGATCCTCGAGTATTCGGGCGGTGTCTTCCATCGACCAGATAATAGGCGGGGCTGGAACCTGCGGGAGGCCGGGTTCGTTATTGCGATAGAGAGAGGAATTCCATGACCACATTGTTCATCCTGGGGCTGATGTTCTTCGCGGCGGTGTGCTCGCTGGTCCTGATACCGCTCTTCCTGCTGAAGGTGGCGTTCACGGTGGTGGCGTCCCTGATCGTGATCCCGTTCCAGATTCTGGGAGCGATTCTCGGCGGCCTGGCCAAGGTGTTCACCAAGGGGATGTTCTGGCTCGCGGTCTTGATGCTGCCGCTCGCGATCATCGCCTTTCCGCTGACCATTCTGGCCTTCTTCGCCTGGGTCGTCTATCGCGTGTTCCGGCCACGCCGGCCGGCGCAGGCGTACGTCGTCGCCTGACCTGAGCCCTCGGCCGCCGGGCCGCAGACTGGACGCCGACTTAATATCGGCTTCCGATGAACCTTGAAGCGATTCTCACAGCCCACGTGTCGTCCGAGCCTCGGGAAGAGCAGGATCGCGCCCGCATGACGGCCTTCGCTCGACGGCATCAGGATCCTTTCAATCGGACGATTCCGGAAGGGCATTTCACGGGCTCGGGACTGGTGATGTCGATGGATGGTTCCGAGGTTCTCCTGCTCCATCACGCGAAGTTGCATCGATGGCTCCAACCGGGCGGACACGGCGAACCCGGAGAGACATCCGGCGAGGCGGTGGCAAGCCGTGAAGTGGCCGAAGAGACAGGCCTGGTC
>CAZBTT010000308.1:2787-6094 GCA_964494295.1 uncultured Acidobacteriota bacterium | reverse complement strand
ATGAGCGGGCTGCCCCGCGGGGATGGTCGCCATCATCTGTGGTTCCTCGACGTGGGTCAGGGGGACGCCCTCCTGATCGAGACACCCTCGGGGCGAGTGGCCGCCATCGATGCCGGCCCCGCGTTTGAGAAGTTCGACGCCGGCGAACGCGTCGTCGCGGAGGCTTTGTGGGAACTCGGCCACCGGCGGCTCGAGTTTCTCGCCCTCACCCATCGCCACGCCGATCATCAAGGCGGCGCACCCTTCCTGGCCCGCCACTTCGATCCCCGTCACGTCTATGTCAACGGCCCGTCAGACATGTTGGGGAACCGACTGGTGAAGACGGTCGCGCGTGGCGCCTCGTGGGAACTCGACGGCGTGAGGTTCAAGGTTCTCGCACCCGACCCGACCTGGCCCCTGCCGGCGCGCGACGAAAACGCCCGCTCGCTCGTCATCGAGGTGCGCCACGGCGCCACGTCCTTCCTGCTGCTGGGCGACGCGAGCGTCGCGACCGAAGGGCTCCTGGGTCTCGACGCGACCCGGCACGAGGTCGTGAAGGTCGGGCATCACGGCGCCGCCAACTCGAGTTCGGAAGCTCTGGTCCAGGCAAGCCGCCCGCGGATTGCCCTCATCTCCGCCGGCCTGCGCAACCGCTTCTCCCATCCCTCGCCTTTGGTGGTCGAGCGCTGGTCGCGCGCGGGAGCGCTCGTTTGGAGAACGGATCAGCGGCGCACGCTCCACGTCACCAGCGACGGAGCAACCGTTCGCTGGTGACCGGAGCCGCAGCGCTTAGAAGGTGAGCCTGAACCCGAGGGTGAACGCAGCGCCCGAAAGGTCGATCTCGTTGGGCGAAAAGTCGCCGCTCATCTTGTCCTTCCCGGAGAAGTTCCGGAAGTCGGCGGTCACCTGGAAGTCCTCGTTGATTCGATAGCGCAACCCGGCATTGAGGACCAGGCCCGTAGAGACGCCGGTCGACTTGAACGAGTCGAACACGACGGGAAGACGGCTCGAATCGAAATCGATGAAATCCCCAAAATCCTCGTACTGATAGAACAAGGCAGCCCCGCCGACGCCCGCATAGGGGGGGAAAGTGCGGTACTTGCCGCTCGGAACGAGGCGAACGATGGCGGAGGTCGGAACCACGACGAATCGCAGGGTCTGTTCGATCTCGCGGCCTGAGGGCCGCGTGAACTCGCGGTAGTTGGTCGGAATCTCACGGCCATAGCCTTCGACCGACAGTCCGAGTTCAATGTTCGAGGCGAGGTTCTTGGTGAACTCGATCCCGCCGAAGACGCCGGCGAAATCCTCCTTCTCGACCTGATACAGGGTGATGCTGTCGTCGAACAGAATCGACTTCGCCCGAGGGATCATGCCGCCGATGCGCGCTTCGAACCCCGACGCACTGGCCTCTTGTGGAAACAACCCAGCAAGACCTGCGCACATCAAAGCACCCAGAACCACCTGACTCTTCTTCACTTCCGTCCTCCTTAGCCCTGGGGAAATCCCTAAGGTCATCCGAAGCTGCAGCAGGAAAGATGCCAGCCCGCGCCCCGGATTTCCGCCCCCGGTGTCCTCCAAACGTGACGAAAGGAGGCTGGAGGCGGCGACCGGAGTCGAACCGGTGAATAGAGGTTTTGCAGACCTCCGCCTTAACCACTTGGCTACGCCGCCTGGAACGCCTTGACACTCGCCCGAGAGCGAGAACGGGACTATATCCGAGGCCCGCGGCTAATCGTATAAGAAGAAATAAATGGCAAGAAGATATACACGGTATAAACTCATATTTAAAAACGCTTTACAGCCACTTGTGGATCGCAAGGCTTCCACGAGGGCACGTTGACGCGGAGGGCCTCCAGAAGCTAAATTCACTCCGCTGGCGCCCTAAAAAGCGCGGGAGTAACTCAGTGGTAGAGTGCCACCTTGCCAAGGTGGACGTCGCGGGTTCGAATCCCGTCTCCCGCTCCAAATTCGGTCCCTGGCCCCCTCCTCACCGGCCCTCAAAAGCCGCTTCTTCTTCTACAACCCGAGACCGAAACCGACGCGAGGACCTACCGCGCGTCGAAAGCGCCCCTGTGGTGCCGGAGTTGTTCGTTTCCAGCGATGACGTCGATCGCTATGACGTCGAAACGGGTGGGAGATTCGCTCAAGCCGTGGTTGGCCGCGTAGATTCGCGCCGCGCCCACCACCTTCCGCATCTTTTTTGCGCTGACGTATTCGGCCGCGCTGCCATGCTCCGGGGTTTCCCGACGTTTGACCTCGACATAGACGGTCGTGCCACCGTCCCTGGCCACGATATCGACCTCGCCAAAGCGGGTCTTGAAGTTCCTCTCGAGGATCACGTAGCCAAGACCGCTCAGATAGCGGGCCGCGGCGTCCTCCCCGCTTTGCCCCCGGCGTTGCGCTAGGATTCCGGGGCCACCTCTCACGCGCGGACCCGCTTCCACCTCGTGCCTTTGGCGGTGTCCTCGATGACGACCCCCTTGGCCTGAAGGGCCTTTCGGGCGGCATCGGCGGCCGGGAAATCGCGGCGTTTTCGCGCATCCTGCCGGGCATCAAACAGGCTCTGCTCCTCGGCCGAGAGGGTGTCGCCCTGGGGCGGCTCGAAGCAGGCGAAGACCTGATCCATGCGCCGGAGGGCGCCGAGAAGGGCCGTGGCGCCCGCCACATTCACAAGCCCCCGATCGGCGAGTGTGTTGCCCTCGCTGATGAGACCATGAACGGCGGCGAGGGCCTCGGGCGCGTTGAGGTCGTTTGCAAGTGCGCCTTCGAAGGCGGACTCGGCCGACGAAGCGGCGGCGGCCACACTTGCGTCGGCCTTCGCCCCGGCTTCCTCAGTCACTTCGAGCATCCGGTTCCAGAAGGTGTGGATGCGCAGGAGCGCCGTCTCCACCTGGGCCAGGCCCTCCCAGGTGAAATTGAAGGCCTTGCGGTAGTGCGACTGGGCGAGCATGTAACGGATCTGGTCGGGCCGGAAACCCTTCGCGAGCAGATCGGGGATGTTGTACACGTTCCCCTTGCTCTTGGACATGGTCTCGTTCTCCACGAGCAGGTGGTCCACGTGCATCCAGTGTTTCGCGAACAACTTGCCGGTCCCGCACTCGCTCTGGGCGATCTCGTTCTCGTGATGCGGAAAGATGAGGTCGATTCCGCCGCAGTGGATGTCGAAGGTCTCGCCCAGATACTTCATGCTCATGGCCGAACATTCGATATGCCATCCCGGGCGCCCCTTGCCCCAGGCGCTTTCCCACCAGGGCCCGTTTTCCTTCCGCGGCTTCCGGAGAGCGAAATCCAGGGGGTTGCGTTTTTTTTCCTTGACATCGACTCGGGC
>CAZBTT010000308.1:0-2777 GCA_964494295.1 uncultured Acidobacteriota bacterium | reverse complement strand
TCATGCTCATGGCCGAGCACTCGATGTGCCAGCCCGGGCGGCCGCGACCAAAGGAGGCGTCCCATTGCGCCCAGGCGGGTTCGTCGCCCTTGAGTTTCCACAAGACGAAATCGCGCGCGTCTTCCTTTTCGTACTTGTCGGTGTCGACGCGGACGCCCGTTTTGATGCCGGAGACGTCGAGCCGGGACAGGCCGCCGTAGGAGGGAAACGATGCGATCCGGAAATAGACGCTGCCGTCGACGGTGTAGGTATGGCCGCGGGCCATCAGCCGTTCGATGAGCGCCACCATCTCGGGGACGTGTTCGGTGGCCTTGGGCATCACCTCGGGAACTTCCATCCGCAGAGTTGCGAGGTCTTCGAGATACGCCTTCGTGGGCACCTCGGTGAAGGCCTTGATGTCCGTGTTCCCGGCCGACGCGAGTTGGATGATCCGGTCGTCCACGTCGGTGATGTTCATGACCTCGAGGACGGGAACGCCCAGGAACTTGAGGGTACGGCGCAAGACGTCGGTCGCCACGAAGGTCCGGAAGTTGCCGATATGGGCGCGCGAGTAGACCGTGGGCCCGCAGACGTACATCTTGACCGGCTGTCCCTCGGGGGGGACGATCTCTTCGATCTTTCCGCTCAGTGTGTTGTGCAGCTTCAGTCGCGTCGTCATAGGGCCTTCAAGATAACCGCGGTCCGGTCGTCGCTGAAGGCGCGGCCGTTGGCGAATTCAAACAGGGACTGCTCGAGCAGGCGCAGGATCTCGGCGGCGGGCTTGGCGCGCAAAGCGCGAACACAGGTCACCACACCCTCGGGGCCAAACTCGTCGTCGCGGGTCGACTGGGCCTCGCTCACGCCGTCCGAGTAGATGGCGAGCACGTCGCCCGGCTGCATGATGACCTCGCCCTGCTCGAAGGTGGTGCCGGGCAGCAGGCCGAGCACCGAACCGCCGACCTTGAGTTCAATCGTCTCCTCGCCGCGGATGAGGGCGGGGGGAAGGTGGCCCGCGTTGATGTAGACGAGCTGGCGAGCGCGAGGGTCGAGTTCGGCATAGAAGCAGGTGGCGTAACGGTGGGACTTGTTCGCGTTGCGAATGAGTTCGGAGATCCGGGCGAGCAGGTCCACGGGCGGAAGGCCGCCCGCGAGCGACCGGAAGGCCGCGTGAGCGAAAGCCATGATCAGGCTCGCGGGCGTGCCCTTGCCGGACACGTCGGCAAGGATGATCGCGAAGCGGCCAAACGCAAGCGGAATCACGTCGAAGAGATCTCCGCCCACGCTGAAGCAGGCCTCGCTAGAGGCCGCCACCTCGAAGCCCGGAACGGTGGGGAGAACCGCGGGCAGGAGGCTTTTCTGGATCTCTCTTGCGACCTGAAGCTCCGAGTCGGCGCGCGCCTTTTCGATCCTCATCTCCTGGGCCCGGGCGCCGGTGAGGGCGGCGAGGGCCTGGCGGCCCACCGCATGGATCAGGTTCTTCTCGCTCTCGCCGAACTCCCCGCCGGAGAGCCGGGGCGAGAAGAGGATGGCGCCCTTCTCCTCACCCGAACTGAATCGGAAGATGAAATCGAGTCGAAGGACCTTGAGGGCGGCCTCGGGCTCCTCGGTGGAGTTGCCCTCGCCCTCGACGGAGGCCCAGGGCACGCCTTCGAGCGACATCACGTTCTTCACCCCGCGCGAGGCGAGGACGCGCACCTTTCCATCGGGCGTGGAACTGAGAAAGGCGGCGCGAAGGATCGTGAGGTGACCCATCAGCGAGGCGAGGGCTATCGACGCGACGCGCGCGGGGTCGAAGTTCGTCGAAAACTCCCGTCCCAGATCGACGAGGGTCCGAAGCTGGAACTCGGCGGCCGCGAGCTTCTCCTTGTCGGTCAGGGGATTCTGGGGCAGCCGCTTGACCAGCCGGCACACATTCCTTTCCCCTTCGCGCCCGCGCACAACGGAATCCGCGATGCGCTGGATGAGAGTGAGCCCAAGCCCGCCGCGCGCGCCCTTCTTTGCGAGATCCCGGACATCCGCGAGCGGGGGAAGCGCGCCGGTTTCAAAGGCCCGGCCCTGGTCGGAGATCTCCGCGCACAGATAGTCGCCCTCGAGGGCGAGGGTGATGTCCACTTCCCCATCGGATCGGCCCGCGTAGGCATGCTCGATCGAGTTGGCCGCGCATTCTTCCACCGCGAGCGCCCACTGCTCGCTCTCCACCGCCCCGAAGCGGTTCTTCTGCGCCACTTCCCGCGCACGCTCGTGGACGACCGCAAGGTACTTCGAATCGCTGGGGACCGCGAGGCGAAGCTGGACCGATGCGTCCGGCTTCACGCCTTGCCCAGGAAACTCGATATGGCTTCCTCTTCGGTCTTGAAGATCTTGAAGAGGTGCGGGAGCCCGACCATCTCGAAGATCGCCGCGACCGATTCGGACAACTCGCAGATCCTGAGATCGCCGCCGTTCTCGCGGATTTCCTCGATGGTGCCGACAAGCGCCCCGAGGCCCGCGCTCGCCACGTAGGCGAGGGAGCGCGCGTTGATCACCACCTCGTACCTTCCGCTATCGAGAACGGAGCGCAGGGCGCTGTCGAAAGTCTCGACGGTGTGCGCGTTGATGAATCCGATGGGGACGAGAATGGCGACCTGGTCGCCATCCCTGGTTTCAACCGTGAGTTCCTGTTTCAATGGGCCTGTTTTCCTCGGACGTGTTCGCGCTTTGACCCCAAGGCTATCCCGGTTGGGCCGACACGCGCGAGCCGCACCCGTTTGAGGCCGGCCATCGCAGCCCGGCCCGGCCGTCCGCCCCAAGCCTGGCCC
>CAZBTT010000307.1:0-6103 GCA_964494295.1 uncultured Acidobacteriota bacterium | reverse complement strand
GGGGGGTGTTTTCTGGGGGGGGGGGTCGGGGGTTGGAAGGGGGGGGGGGGGTTTAACCGGGGGGCCGCGGAACAAAGGTTTGGGAGCTGGGTTTCAGAGGCCCCGCGATCCTATCGGGACGAGGGGATAACCCTTGTCCTTCGGGCTTGACTCGGGACCGGTCCGACCGATCTGTTACGCCCTCAGCACTTTCACCGCACCTCCTTGCGGCGCGGGTCAAGCGCACTTGACGCGAGTCGGTCTTTTCTCCCCGACGTGGCGCCCGGGGGTAGCGGGGAAAGCCACGCCCGGGCGCGATTTAGGCCGCGGGCCCCGTGTCTGGCACCGGCCTTGCCCTATGGGTCCGCCATGACGTTTCACGGTGGGGGTCCTGGACAACTTGGGAGAGACCAGGGCCCCCGCCACCTCAATCAACCATAACCAAACAACAAACCGAGGCCTTCGACCCGCAAGCCAAAGTCGTGTTCGAAGCCTCGAACAAGGAGAAAAATCATGCGCATCAACACTGTCAATCGTTTCGTCGCCGCGGCCCTTCTGGCCGCTTTCGTCCTCACCACCGGCCCCGCGTTCGCCGCCGCCCAGGCCCCCGCGGGCAAGGTCAACCTCAACACCGCGACGGTCGCCCAGCTCGAGGATCTCCCGGGCGTCGGTCCGGCCCTCGCTGCCCGGATCGTGGAGCACCGCCAGAAGAACGGCGCCTTCAAGTCGGTCGAGGACATCATGGCGGTCAAGGGGATCGGCGAGAAGAACTTCTCGAAGATGCAGACCCACCTGTCCGTGGGCGCGCCCGCGACGCCGCGGGAGACGCCGAAGCAGTAGGCGGTCTTCGTCGGGCCTCAGATCGGGGGTGCGGATGAAGAGTCCGCGCCCCCTTTTTCCTGAGCCCGACCAGACACAGCGACCAAGGAGAACCATGATGAAAACCACCCCTCACCACAGCACCTGCCGCGGCTACTCGCTTCTCGAACTGCTCGTTGTCCTCGGCATCATCCTGATCATGAGCGCGGTCGCACTTCCCAACATCCTCGGTTTCCGCCAGGAAGCCGCACTCGTGGGCGCGGCCCAGGGCTTCAAGGCCCAGTTCATGCGCGCGCGCTCGGTGGCCACGTCGAAGAACACCCAGACCGCCATCCGTTTCGAGACCGACGCGGACGGGACGCCGATGTATTCCACCTACATCGACGGGAACTTCAACGGCGTCTACTCCGCCGAGATCGCGGCGGGCATCGACACCCGCATCGCCGGGCCCTTCAGACTCGATGCCGGTCATGCCGGCGTGATCGTGGGCGTCCTGCCCGGCGCTCCCGCACCCGATGGCGGGAGCCTCGGAACGGAACCCATCCGCTTTGGCAACTCGCGCATGGTTTCGTTCTCCCCGATCGGCACCGGCACGCCGGGGACCTTCTATCTCCGCACGAAATCGACCATGGCCGGCGTCCGTGTGACGGGCGGCTCGGCGCGAGTTCGGATCATGATTCTCCGCGGCACGCGCTGGATCGATCGGCAGGGATGAGCCATGAGACCGCGGGACACGAGCCCCACCCTCAAGGTCATGCCGCGGGATCAGGAAACCGAGGTGCCGAGGGATGCCACCGTCCTCGTGGCCGCCCCGCGCCCCGTTGATCACCTCTCGACCTCGGGCCTGCGCGTGCGAACCCTCGATCAGGAGGTCGAGGGAGTCCTCGACATCTCGTCGGACGGCCGGATTCTCTTCTGGCGGCCGGCGCGGACGCTCGCCGCGCACGCGGAGCATCGGGTGACCATCTCCGGCGTGAAAGACGAAAGGGGCGCGCCCTTCGACGAACACACGAGCACGTTCGTGACCGGACTCTTTTCCTACGTCGACCTTCAACTCCTTGCGGAGTGAGGACCGATCAGAGGAGTTCGGCGAGGAAGCTGCCGGTGGCCGTGGTCTTCGCGGCCGCGATCTGTTCGGGGGTGCCCGTCGCGAGGATCCGGCCGCCCGCATGGCCGCCCTCCGGGCCCACTTCGATGATCCAGTCCGCGGTCTTGATCACGTCGAGGTTGTGTTCGATCACCACGATGGTGTTGCCGGCGTCCACGAGACGATTGATGACGCCGAGGAGCTTCTTGATGTCATCGAAGTGCAGGCCGGTCGTGGGCTCATCGAGGATGTACAACGTGCGGCCGGTCGAGCGCTTCGAGAGCTCGCGCGAGAGCTTGACCCGCTGAGCCTCGCCGCCAGAGAGTGTCGGCGACGACTGGCCGAGGGCAATGTAGCCAAGACCGACATCCGCCAGGGTGTCGAGCGCCCTCTTGATCTTGGGATGATGCTTGAAGAGTTCGCGGGACTCGTCGACGGTGATGGCCAGGACATCGGCGATCGACTTGCCGTTGTAGGCCACGGTCAGGGTGGCCTCGTTGAATCGCTTGCCGAGGCAGACCTCGCAGGGGACGTAGACATCGGGCAGGAAGTGCATCTCCACGCACTTCACGCCGTCTCCTTCGCAGGCCTCGCAACGGCCGCCTTTCACATTGAAAGAGAAACGGCCGGGGCCGTAGCCGTTCTGCTTCGCCTGGGGAAGTTCCGCGAAGAACTCGCGCACCATGTCGAAGACCTTGGTGTAGGTCGCGGGATTGCTTCGCGGAGTGCGGCCAATGGGCGTCTGGTCGATGTCGATGACCTTGTCGATGTGGTGGAGGCCGTTGATCTTGTCGTGGGCGCCCACCGTGACCTCGGTTCCGTGCAGGGCGCGCGCCACCGCCGGGTAGAGGATGTGATTGACGAGAGTGCTCTTTCCGGCTCCGGACACGCCGGTGACACAGATCAGCTTCCCGAGCGGAAACGTGGCGGTGACGTTCTTGAGGTTGTTCGCCCGCGCTCCCACCACCTGAATCGACTGACCATTTCCCGGCCGTCGCGCTTTCGGCGTCTCGATGCACAACGTGCCCTTGAGGTACTGCCCGGTGACGCTTTTCGGGTTGGCCTTCACCATCTTCGGCGTGCCCTCGGCCACGATCTCGCCGCCGTGCCGGCCCGCGCCCGGGCCGAAGTCGACCAGCCAGTCGGCCTCCTCCATGGCCTCGCGGTCGTGCTCCACCACCACCACGCTGTTGCCGATGTCGCGGAGGCGTTTCAGGGCCTCGAGGAGCTTCCGATTGTCGCGCTGATGCAGGCCGATCGAAGGTTCGTCGAGCACGTAGATGACGCCCGTGAGTTCGCTTCCGATCTGGCTGGCGAGCCGGATGCGCTGACCCTCGCCGCCGGAAAGCGATGGCGCCGCCCGATCGAGGGTGAGGTAGGTGAGTCCGACGTCCACGAGGAAGCGGAGCCGGTTCCGGATTTCCTTCAACAGCTCGACCGCGATGGTGGCTTCGGCGCCCTTGAGCTTGAGGTCTTCGAGAAACGCGTGGGCCTCGCCTACCGACAACGCGGTCAGGTCGGCGATGGTGATGCCGTTGATCTTCACGGCCAGCGCCTCGCTGCGCACCCGCCGGCCCTGGCAGGTGGAGCACGGCCGCTGGGAGAGAAAGCGCTGGTAATACTGGCGCATGTCCTCCGACTGCGTCTCCTTCATCCGGCGGAGCATCGAATTGAGCAGGCCCTCGTAGCGCATGCGGAACGTGCCGCCGCCCCAGGAGCCCTTGAACTTGATGGCGACGCGTTCGCCGCCGGTGCCGAAGAGCAACACGTCCTTGTGGGCCTGCGAGAGCGACTTCCACGGCTTGTTGAGATCGATGCCGCGCTCCTTCGACAGAGCGCGCACGATGTCCGAGCCCCAGCTCGTGGCGTCGTCCAGTTTGCCCCAGGCTTTCACCGCGCCCTCGTTGACGGAGAGGTCGGGATTCGGGATCAGGCGATCCGCGTCCATCTCCATGCGGGTGCCGAGGCCGGAACAATCGGGGCACATCCCGACCGGCGAGTTGAAGGAGAAGAGTTGCGGCGTGGGTTCGGGAAAGGAGAGATTGCAGTTGGAGCAGGCGCGCTGCTGCGACATCACGCGATCGGGTTCACCCTCGACCGCGACGATGACCACGCCCTTGCCGAGCTTCAGCGACTGTTCCACGGAGTCGGCCAGACGCGTGCGGTCGAGGTCGGGCTTGGCGATCAGCCGGTCGACCACCGCTTCGATCGAGTGTTTCCGTTTCTTGTCGAGCCGAAAGTCATCCTCGAGAGCCACCACGGCGCCGTCCACGCGCGCTCTCGCGAAACCGGTGCGCCGGATCGTCTCGAAGACATCCTGATGTTCGCCCTTCCGTCCATCGACCAGCGGCGCCAGGATGAGGAACTTCTTGCCCTCCTTGAGGGAGGCGATCTCGGCCACGATCTGTTGTGAAGACTGGGGCTTCACGTCGCGTCCGCACTTCGGACAGGAGAGATGGCCGACCCGGGCGAAGAGCACGCGGAGGTAATCGTGGATCTCGGTGACCGTGCCCACGGTGGAGCGCGGATTCGCGGAAGCCGCCTTCTGTTCGATCGAGATGGTCGGCGCCAGCCCCCGGATCGAGTCGTAGAGAGGCTTGTCCATCTGGCCGAGGAATTGCCGCGCGTAGGCGTTCAGGCTCTCGATGTAGCGGCGCTGGCCCTCGGCGTAGAGGGTGTCGAAAGCGAGCGACGATTTTCCCGATCCCGAGGGACCCGTGAAGACCACGAACTTCTTCTTCGGGATCGAGGGGGAAACGTTCTTGAGGTTGTGCTGGCGCGCGCCGGTGATGACGATCGAATCTGGTTCCAAAAAAGCCCTCGGGAGAGAAGGAGCGGCAGAGGCGAAATTATAGCGAATGCGATTCAGTAGAGAACGGAAACCAGATAAAGGCCCTCCGGACCCGCGGGCGCGGGCCATTCGCTGCGGTCACGACTCTCGAGCGCTCTGGCGAGATCCTCGACCGAGGTTGCCCCGCGCCCCGCGGAAATCAGGCCTCCCACCATGGCGCGGACCATACGGCGAAGGAAGCCGTCCGCCTCTACATCGAACACCATAGTCGAGTCGTCCCAGTGGACTTCCGACCGCGTGACGTTCCGGATCGTCGTCTTCACGTCCGTGCCCGCGTTTCGAAGCGAGGCGAAGTCCTTCCGGCCCATAAAGAGGGACGCCACCCGGTCGATGGCGCCGTGATCGAGCTTGAACCCCGTATGCCCTGCGTAGCGCCGTCTGACCGCATGCTGGGTTTCGCAGACATCGAGGAGATATCGGTAGTGTTTCGACATCGCGGAGCGCCGCGCGTGAAAGTCGTCGGCCGCAGGCGATGACGCCATCGCTCGAATGTCTTTCGGCAATGTGGAGTTGAGAGCCCGCGCCAGTTCGTTCTCCGGCCAGGCCCGCGGCGCGCGAAATGAGATGACCTGACCCAACGCGTGAACACCCTGATCGGTCCGGCCCGATCCTTCGATGCGGATGAAGGCGCCGGCGTGGAGTCGCTGAAGGGCTTGCTCGACCTCGTCCTGAATCGTCCTGCCCTTGTCCTTGTCCTGGGCCTGAAATCCCGCGAAACCGTAGCCGTCGTAAGACAGCGTCACCCGCTGGTTGTATCCGGGGTGTGGTGTCTCGTCGCTCAAGAAGGCGTCGGCCGTGACCCTGGCTTCACCGCAACGGAGCCGGACGCGCACAAGGGACAGGCGGAAGCAGCCCAGGTGTCGACGGAGATCGTGAGCAGGCTCTCGAACGGAACCTCGAAGCCGGCCTTGCCCGAGCTGCGGTCGACGAGCGACGCGATTCCGATCACGCGTGCGCCCGCGGCTTCGACCACGGCGATCACCTCGCGCGTCGACTTTCCCGTGGTGACGACATCTTCGACGACGACCACGCTCTCTCCGCGTTCGAGCGCAAAACCGCGACGCAGAGTCATGGTCGTGCCTTCGCGCTCGGTGAAGATCGAGCGGCAACCGAAACCGCGCGCCACCTCATGGCCGACCACGATGCCGCCCATGGCCGGCGCCACCACCACGTCGGGGGTAACGCCCGCGGCCTTGAGCTGCGCCGCGAGACGCGCGCCGAGGTCCGAGGCGATCCTCGTATCCATCAGCACGCGTGCGCATTGCAGGTACTGCGCGGAATGAAGACCGGAGGAGAGAAGGAAATGCCCTTCGAGCAGCGCGGCCTGGCGCCTGAATATGGCGGGAATGTCGCTCGCGGTGATGTTT
>CAZBTT010000306.1:0-6122 GCA_964494295.1 uncultured Acidobacteriota bacterium | reverse complement strand
GCCAACTTCAGAAACCGGCTGAAATGGGGCGTTCTCGAACGGGTTTCTCAGCAGGGCGCATCGTGAGCCACAGACGCCGACGGCGGGCCGTCGATTGCATCCCGCCGTCGTTGCGAGGAGCCATCAAACGCTTTAGCGACGAAGCAAACCCCGTCCCGCCACTACCAACTTGGTACCGAGCGCGGCGTTTGTTACCGTGCGGGCCGCTTACCGGAGCCCCTTCGGCGGCACGTAGTGGAACCGGACCAGGTACACATTCTCGCCCCGGCCGTGTTTCGCTACCTTCAGGAGATCGATCACGCCCTTGAAGCCCGACGCTCGCGCGAGATCGGGTGTGATGTCTGAAAGGCTGATCGGCAGGACCGAATCCACTTCGATCTCACCCGCCTCCATGCGATAGCGGTTGCCGACCTTCACGCGCGGCGCCATCCAGATGCGGACGCTGCAGGTGATCTCGCCTCGCCGGATCCCCTCGCGAAGGCGTTTGGTGAAGAGCATCAGGAAGGCGAGGCCGGCACGACCCTGGGGCCTACCCCCGCGCCATGTCGGCGTCGACCATCATGCGAACAAGGGTCTTGAAGTCGACCGCCGGCTTCCAGCCGAGCTTCGTCTTCGCCTTGGTCGGGTCGCCGAGGAGCAGGTCGACCTCGGCCGGACGGAAGAACCTCGGGTCGATGACCACGTACTTCTCCCAATCAAGGCCCGCGTGGGTGAACGCTTCGACCAGGAAATCCTTGACCGACCAGGTTTCGCCCGTGGCGACAACGTAGTCGTCCGGCTGGTCCTGTTGGAGCATCCGCCACATCGCATCGACGTAGTCGCCGGCGAAACCCCAGTCGCGTTTGGCGTCGAGATTGCCAAGGTGGAGGTCCTTCGCCTTGCCCTTCTTGATCGCGGCGATGCCCAGCGTGATCTTGCGCGTCACGAAGTTCTCGCCGCGACGCGGGGACTCATGGTTGAACAGGATGCCGTTGCTCACGTGCATCCCGTAACCCTCGCGGTAGTTGACCGCGATCCAATGGCCGTAGACCTTGGCCACGCCATAGGGCGAGCGCGGGTGGAAGGGAGTCGTCTCCTTCTGCGGCGTTTCCACGACTTTGCCGTACATCTCCGAGCTGCCGGCCTGGTAGACGCGGGTCTTCTTGAGGCCCGCCTCGTGCACGGCGTCCAGCAAGCGAAGCACGCCGAGGCCCGTGGTGTTTCCGGTGTACTCGGGCATCTCGAAGGAAACCTTCACGTGGCTCTGCGCGGCGAGGTTGTAGATCTCGTCCGGCCCGATCAGTTCGAGCACGCGGGTGAGGCTGGAGGTGTCGACGAGGTCACCGTAGTGGAGTTGGAGGCTGTCGCGGACGTGGTCGATGCGCCAGGTGTTGAACGAACTGGAGCGCCGCACGAGCCCGTGAACCTCGTAACCCTTCTGGAGAAGGAGTTCCGCGAGGTAAGAGCCGTCCTGGCCGGTGATGCCGGTGATGAGTGCTTTTTTCATTTCTAATCAACAAACCTGTACTTAATGAGAGTCCAGAGGGCGGGGAACCCGTCCCGCCACGTGATCTTCTTGCCCTCGGAGTAGTCGCGGCCGTCGTAGGTGATGGGGACCTCGTAGACCCGGGCTCCGGCCTTGAAGAGCTTCGCGGTGATCTCCGGCTCGATGCCGAAACGGTTCGAATGGAGCGACATCGGTTTCAGGATGTCCGCGCGGATCGCCTTGAAACACGTCTCCATGTCGGTCATGGTCGTGTTGTAGAGGACATTGGTCACGAGATTCAGGAACAGGTTCGCGAGATAGTGCGTGAACAGGTGGCAGCGGTGCCTTCCGATGAAGCGCGACCCGAACACCGCGTCGGCCTTGCCCTTGATGATCAGGTCGAGCAGGTCGGGATATTCCTCGGGGGAATACTCGAGGTCGGCGTCCTGGACCACGATCACGTCCCCGGTCGCCTCCTTGATCCCGCGCCGCACCGCCGCGCCCTTCCCCTGGTTCTTCTCCTGGTGGAAGAGTTTGAAACCCTTCGGACCGGCGAGCCGGTCCAGGATTTCACGTGAGCCGTCGGTGGAGGCATCGTTGACGATGATGACCTCCTTGCGGATCCCGGGCACGGCGATGACCCGGTCGATGATCTCCTCGACCGTGTTCTTCTCGTTGAAGACCGGGATGATGACCGAGAGGAGCGGGTCCGGGAGGGGGTTCGGTCGTCTCATCGAGCCGTACTGTATCCCTGAGGGTGAGCCTTCCGCCATTTCCACGCGGTTTCGACGATCTCGTCGATGGCCGTGATCGCGGGCTCGAAACCGAGAACGGACCGCGACCGCGTGGGCACGGCTACGAGGGCCTCCGGGTCGCCGGCGCGCCGCGGGCCGACCGAGTGCGGGACTTTTCTTCCGGTCACACGCTCGGCGGATCGGATCACCTCGCGCACCGAGGTGCCTCGTCCGGTGCCGAGGTTGATCGGCGTGAAGGGCGCTTCCGTCCGATCCACGGCGCCGAGCGCCAGCGCATGGGCCCGGGCGAGGTCGTCCACATGGATGTAATCGCGAAGGCATGTTCCGTCGGGGGTCGCGTAGTCGTCGCCGTAGATGGTGAGAGGACCACGCCGTCCTTCCGCTGCGTCGATGGTGAGGGGGATCAGATGCTCTTCGTGGGTGTGGTCCTCGCCGAGGGACCCGTCGCGGCGGGCGCCCGCCGCGTTGAAATACCGCAGGGCGATGGCCCGAAGCTGGCCGATGCGCGCGTAGGCTTCGAGCACCTGTTCGAAGGCGCGCTTCGACACCCCATAGGGGTTCACGGGCTCTTTCGGGTGATCCTCGTTGAGCGGCCCCTGCGGCGCCCCGTAGGTGGCACAGGTGGAGCTGAAGATGAACCGCTTCACATCGGCGGCCTTGGCGGCGTCTAAAAGGATGAGACCCTTGATGAAGTTCGTCTCGAAGTACGAGCGTGGATCCTTCATCGAGCCCGCGACGGAGAGGAGGCCCGCGAAATGGACGACCGCGTCCTGACCCAGCAGCGCCGTCTTCATCGTCTCGAGGTTGCCGATGTCGCCGCGAACGAGCCGGGCCGCGCCGGGGACCGCTTCCTCGTGCCCGGCGGAGAAGTCGTCGATGACTGTGACCTGGTGTCCCTGGGCCAGCAGTTCGGCGACCGTGTGGGAGCCGATGTACCCGGCCCCGCCCGTGACCGCGACCTTCAAGCTATCGCCTGCCCACGCCCACGTACTCGAAGCCCAGCGCCTTCACCGTCTTCGGGTTGAAGATGTTCCGGCCGTCGAAGATGAGCGGACGGCGCATGAGTGACTTCATCCGGCCGAAGTCGGGCTCGCGGAACTCGTTCCATTCGGTGGCGAGCAGAAGCGCGTCGGCGCCTTCGAGCGCCTCGTAGGCGTTCTTGGCCCAATGAACCGAGATTGGGAGCGAGCCCTTCGCGTGATCCATGGCCTTGGGGTCGTAGGCCGAAACCGACGCTCCCTTCGCGAGCAGCCCCTCGATGATGAAGAGGGCGGGGGCCTCGCGGATGTCGTCGGTGCGAGGCTTGAAGGCCACGCCCCATACCGCGATCTTGCGACCGGAAAAACCACCGAGCATGCTCTCCATACGTGGCAGCATGATCGTCTTCTGTCTGGAGTTCACCCGCTCGACTGCGGCCACGATCTCCATCGGAGTGCCGTGTTCGCGGCTGGTGTGGTCGATGGCCTTCACGTCCTTGGGGAAACACGAACCGCCGTAGCCGAGTCCCGGGAAGAGGAACGCGGGACCAATGCGCGAGTCGGTGGCCATGCCCTTGCGGACCATCTCGACATCGGCGCCGGTGGCGTCGCACAGATTCGCCACTTCGTTCATGAAAGAGATGCGGAGAGCGAGCATCGCGTTCGACGCGTACTTCGTGAGTTCGGCCGAGACGTTGTCCATGGCGAGGATGGGCTGGCCGGTGCGGACGAACGGTTCGTACAACTCCCGCATCACCGCCTCGGCCGCGGGATCCGAGGTTCCGATGACCACCCGATCGGGCTTGAGGAAGTCATCGACCGCCGCGCCCTCCTTCAGGAACTCCGGGTTTGAAACGACGCTCACGGGATGTTTGGTCCGCGCCTCGATCGCCGCCCGGACCTTGGCCGCGGTCCCCACGGGCACCGTCGACTTGTTCACCACGATCTTCGGCCCGTTCATGGCGTCGGCGATCTGCTCGGCGACCTTGAGGACGTACTGGAGGTCGGCTGAGCCGTCCTCATCCTGCGGTGTTCCGACCGCGATGAAGAGCACGTCGCATTCGCGCACCGCGACCGAGATATCGGTGGTGAAGCGGAGGCGCCCCTCCGCAACGTTCTGGACCACGATCTCGGCGAGTCCGGGCTCGTAGATCGGAATCTGGCCGGCGAGCAGCGCCTTGATCTTGGCCTCGTCGATGTCGACGCCGATGACGGCGTTGCCGTTCTCGGCGAAGCACGCGGCGGCGACGAGGCCGACATATCCCGTACCGACAACCCCGATTTTCATGCAGTCTGGTAAGTCCTTACTGGATCTGGCTTTGTTGGTTGGTTAGGGGTTGTTGAGGGGGTGGGTCTGAGGGTGCTCCCCTCGAGCCCCGACCGCGGTCCGAAGTTGGCCGGGTTGAGGGCGCGATGCCCGTTGAGGAGCGCGGAGTTTAGCAAAGGGGCCCGGGAACGCGTGTGGTCTTCCGTTCTTTGCGGCCTCGTCAGGCCTACGTATAAGATTCATTCCCTGGTACGTATATGAAGAAACTGACTCTCAGCGTGGATGCTCGGGTGGTGGCGCGTGCGAAGACCTTTGCTCACAAGCGGGGGACCTCGGTGTCCCGGATGGTCGAGCAGTATCTCGACGCCGTGTCGAGCCCGACCTCGGCGGCTGAACCGGACCTCCCTCCGGTGACCCGGCGGCTCCTCGGAGCCCTCCGGGGTGCGAGGGTCGATCCCTCCGACTACCTGGCTTACCTGGAACACAAGCACATTTGAGGCGCGTCCTTTTCGATACGAACGTCGTTCTCGATTTTGTCCTCGATCGTCATCCGCACTCCGGTCCGGCCGCGCTCCTGTGGGCTGCGGCCGAGCGGAATCAGATCGAAGTGTTCCTCCCCGCGCACGGGGTCACCACGGTCTTCTATCTGGTGGCGCGCCAGCACGACCCGCGTTTCGCGCGGCGCGTTCTCGACGACCTTCTTCTGGTTCCAGGCGTGGCCCCCGTGGACGGGTCGGTTCTCCGCCGCGCCCTGGCTCTCGGCTTCGCCGATTTCGAGGATGCCGTCTGTGCCGCGGCCGCCGAAGGCGTCGGCTGCGACGCTATCGTCTCCAGGGATCCCAAAGGGTTCCAGAAGTCTCCGGTGAGGGTCCTCGAACCACGCGCGGCCCTGCTCCTGCTGCGGCAGAATCCGCCGCCCCTCGCTGAGCCGAAGTCGGAGTTCGGCGTCAAGAAGGGGAGGGGGAACCCCAGGCCGGGCGCGGCCGGGGGCCGCCGACGATGAAGGTGGCGCTCGACGTTCGTCCGGCGCTCTCAAGGCCCACCGGCGTGGGGGTCTACATCGGCGCACTCGCGGCCGCCCTCCCGCGTCTCGCCCCGGACTCCCGTTTTACTCTCTTCACCGCGTCCCTTCGGGAGCGTTGGGCTCATCCCCTGGCGGGCCCCAACGTTGACCTCGTCGACCGGCACATCCCTGTTCGCGCGTTGAACCTCGCCTGGAACCGGATGTCCTGGCCGCCCATCGAGATGCTGTGCGGACGTGATTTCGATCTGGTGCACTCCCCCCATGCTTTGCTCACTCCCGTGCGGAACGCGAAACGGATCATCAGCATCCACGATTTGTTCTTCTTCAAGCAAAAGGAGATGACGGGGGGGGAGATCCGACGCGATTACGCGCCCCTGGTTCTTGACCACGCTCAACGCGCGGACGGGATCATCTGTCCTTCGGAGCACACCGCTCGCGAGGTCGAACAGCTTCTGAAAGTGCCGCGCGAACGCATTTGCGTGACGCCATACGGTCTCGATGAGGCCTTCCGGCGCGAGCCGTCCGCCGGTCAGGTCGAGGGCGTGCTCCGCAATCTGAACGTTCCTCGCGGTTCCGTCCTGTACGTGGGCAGCGAGGAGAAGCGGAAGAACCTCGAGGGTCTTACCCGGGCTCA
>CAZBTT010000305.1:0-6135 GCA_964494295.1 uncultured Acidobacteriota bacterium | reverse complement strand
CCCTCCGGTGGTGGGGGCCTGGTGGGGAGCCATGACGTAGGGGAACGGTCTCCGCCACAGATTGTCGAACTTGACCAGGACATGGGAGAGCGCTTCCGCGAAGTCGACCCTCTCGGTGTCACTCAGCGCCGCGATGCTCGGGACGGTGCGCTTCGGCGCGACATAAACCTCGTACGCGTAGCGCGCGAAATACGGCACGAAGGCCATAGCGGTGGAGTTCTCGAAAAGAACACGACGGCCGTCCCTGGTCTCCGCCTCGAGAACATCCTGAAACAGGATCCGGCCAGTCTTCATCAGATGCTCTTTCGAGGCGCGCGCTTCGGTCTCGATGTATTTGAAGACGAAATTCGTGGCGTACACCTGGCAATGAGGATGAGGGTTGGACACGCCGACCACGGCGCCCTTGTTCTCGAAGATGAGCACGTGCTCGACTCCGGGAAGCCGTCCAAGTTCGACGTACTGATCGCGCCAGACTTCCATGAGCTTCACGACCTGGGCGACCGGCAGCTCCGCCAGAGTGGTGTTGTGGAGTGGGCTGTAGCAGATGACTCTCGCCTTGCCTCGGGCGGGCCGGTTACGAAGGACCTCAGAAGGAGAGGGTGGGGGTTCGCTCGCTTCTTCACCCACGCAGGGCGCGTCGTTGTCGAACACGAAGACTCCGGTGTAGGGGTCGTTTTTCTTTCCGCTCACCCGCGGGTTGCCCGGGCAGAACGTGCAGGTCTCGACATACGCGGGCGGCTTTTCGGGCGCATGGACGATGGTGTCGCCGATCCAGGGCCGGTTCTGACGATGAGCGGCGACGATCACCCACTCCTCGCGCAGAGGGTGAAACCGCTGCTCCCAGACCGTCATTCGGAAGCGGCGCCGCCGAGGCCGTCGAAGTTGGGCTTGAGTGCGGGATAGAGATCGCGATAGCGGGAGTAAGCGGTCTGGTACACGGTGCTCCACCGCGGATCGGGCTGATCGCGTCCGGTGATCGCGATCGCGGCCTCGCACGCGGTGGGAACATCCGGCCAGGCCGAGACGCCCACGCCCGCGAGCAGCGCCGCGCCGAAAGCCGCGCCCTCCGTGCTGTTCACGGTCACGATCTCGACGTTGAGGACACTCGCGATGATCCGGCGCCACAGCGCGCTCCTGGCTCCGCCGCCGGCCACGCGCACCTGATCGACCTTCGGGAGACCCGCGGCCTTGAGAAGGTCGAAACAGTCACGCATCGAGAACGCAACGCCCTCGAGAACGGCCCGGGTCATGTGAGCGCGGCGATGCCGCACGGTCAAACCCACGAAGGACGCGCGGGCCAGAGGATCGGGGTAAGGCGTGCGTTCACCGGAGAGATATGGGAGGAAAGTGAGACCCTCGCAACCAGGCGGCGCGCTCTCCGCCTCTTGAACCAGCGCCTCGAAACTCTCGCTCGGGGCGAGGGTGTCCCGATACCACTGCAGGCTTCCCGCCGCGGATAGGGTGACGCCCATGAAGTGCCAGCGGTCTTTAAGGGCGTGGCAGAACGCGTGGAGTCGGCCTTGCGACTCGACGAGGGGTCGTTCGGTGGTGGCGAAGACCACTCCGGAAGTGCCGAGTGTGAGAGCCACGATCCCGGGGCGAACCGCGCCGGCGCCCACCGCACCGGCCGCCTGATCGCCTCCGCCCGCCATCACGGGCGTGCCTTCGCCAAGGCCGGTCTCATGCGCGGCCGCAGCGGTGATGCGACCGGTCATCTCCGGCCCCTCGTAGGCCTTTGGCAGCCAGTCCGCGGGAATCTCCAGCGCATCGAGAACGTCACGCGACCAGTCGCGTGCGGCAAGGTCGAAGAGCAATGTTCCGGAGCCGTCTGCTTTGTCCATCGCGGCCGCTCCGGTCAGCCGAAGCCGAACGAAGTCTTTGGGCAGAAGGATCAGCCGAGCCTTCGCATAGACCTCGGGCTCATGTTTTCGGACCCAGAGAATCTTCGGTGCGGTGAAGCCGGTGAGGGCGTCGTTTCCGGTGACGCGGACGAGTCTCTCTCTCCCGCCCATGCGCGACCGGATCTCGTCGCACTCGGCGGCGGTTCGCTGGTCGTTCCACAGGATTGCGGGTCGAAGCACGCGGTGTTCATGATCGAGAAGCACGAGTCCATGCATCTGGCCGGTGAGACCGACGGCTACAACCTCGGATGCCTCCGCTTGAGCAAGACTCAGGACTTCGCGGATGCTGCGCGCGGTCCCCTTCCACCATTCGTGGGGGTCCTGCTCCGACCAAAGCGGCCGCGGTGTCTGAACCGTGAGGGGCGTGCTCGCGACCGCGACGATCGCGGCCGACTCATCGATCAGAAGGGCTTTGGCCCCCGTGGTCGAAACGTCGATCCCGAGAAACAGGCGGCGCATGGTTCGCTGCGGTCTCTCGATCAGCGGATGCCGAGAAGGACCTCGATGGTGAGCTGATCGAGCCGCTCGTAGCGCAGACCCCGAGCCCCAAGGGCCTTGCGGTCGAACGGGTGAGCCTTAAGGGAATCGGCCGCGGCACGGCTGTAGGCATCGACCTTCGGCAGTCCATCTGATGGCAGTGCGTCGATTTCCCGCAGAATTGCCTGGATCTCTTTGTCCTCGTTGAAACGGCGCGCCTTCTCCTTATAGATGAGGTAGGTCCGCATGCTCCCGCGCGCGAAGTCTTTGACTCCGTCAACGTCCTCGGTGCGATAGGCGTGTGAGTCGAAGTGACGGCTGCCCGAATAACCAACGTCCTCGAGGAACTTCACGGTGAAGAAGTTCGACTTGATCGAGTGCGAGCCGAAACGAAGATCCTGATCGTACCGGCCGAAGGCCTGATCGTTGAGGTCGATGTGAAAGAGCTTCTTCGCGTCCCAGGCCTGGGCGATCGCGTGCATGAAGTTGAGCCCGGACATGTGTTCGTGCGCCACTTCCGGGTTCACCCCGACCATTTCCTTGTGATCGAGGGTCTCGATGAAACCGAGAATCGAGCCGGTGGTGGGGAGGTAGATGTCGTGGCGCGGTTCGTTGGGCTTGGCCTCGAGCGCGAAGACGAGGTCGTACTTCCGGTCCTTCACGTAGTGGGTGAGGAAGTTCATGGCCTCTCGGAAACGCTTCAGGCCCTCGAGCGGGCTGCGACAGGCATCGGTTTCGACTCCTTCGCGTCCGCCCCAGAAGACGTAGACCGAGGCGCCCAGTTCGACGCCGAGGTCTATGGCGTTCATCGTCTTCTGGAGCGCGTATGCCCGGACGCGCGGATCGTTCGAAGTGAAGGCGCCGTCTTTAAAGGCGGGGTCGCCGAAGAGGTTCGTGGTCGCCATCGGGACCTTGAGGCCGGTGTCGGCGAGAGCCTTCTTGAAGTCCGCGACGATGCGATCCCGCTCGGCTGGGGTTGCGTCGATCGGCACGAGGTCGTTGTCGTGAAGGTTGACGCCATAAGCACCCACTTCCGCGAGCAGGTGGACGAGTTGCACCGGGGTCAGAACCGGTCGCACGGCCTCGCCAAAGGGATCGCGGCCGGGGTTACCCACGGTCCACAGACCAAACGTGAACCTGTGCTCCGCCCTGGGTTGAAACGGGTCGCTCATGGGGTCGCTCCTCAACGGGACGATACACGGAGCCTGAGCCGGGCCTGCGCGCGGGGAGGGCCGCCCCCGGTGACGCGTGTTTCCGTCACGGGAATGTCACACGGCCACGTCATCGTCCGGCTGTAGATTTGAAGGCCATGGCGCGCGCACTGGTAGTTGAAGACGATGCCGACATCGCGACGCTCGTCACGCACTACCTCGAGCGCGACGGGTGGCGGTGCGATGTCGCGCGCGACGGAATCGAAGCGTTGTCCCGTCTGGGCACGGAAAACTACCGGCTGGTGGTCCTCGATCTGCAACTCCCCGGGAAGGACGGCCTGACCGTGCTGACTCAGATCCGGGCCACGCCCAAGCTCAAGAATCTCCCGGTGGTCATCGTCACCGCGCGCAGCGAGGAGACGGACCGGATCGTGGGCCTGGAGATCGGCGCCGACGACTACATCGTGAAGCCCTTCTCGCCCAAGGAGTTCGCGGCGCGGGTGAAGGCGATCCTGAGACGCATCGACCGCACCGAGGGCTCCGAAGAGTCGCTCGTGATCGGTCCGGTGGTGATCGATCGCGCGCGGCACACCGTGACCGAGAACGGCAAGACGGTGCATCTGACCGCCAAGGAGTTCTCGCTTCTCCTCGCACTCGCGGACGCCAGGGGTCGGGTGCTGTCGCGGGACCGTCTCCTCGAAGATCTCTGGGGCTACAGCTACATCGAGGGGATGAGGACGATCGACGTCCACATCAGACGGCTTCGGGAAAAGCTTCCGAGCATCGCCGCGCGCATAGCCTCGGTGAAGCCCATCGGCTATCGCCTCGCCGAATCGGGTGAAACCGAGTGAGGCGCCGGACCTCGAGATGAACAGCTTCAGGCGACGGCTGGCCCTCGCCGGTGTCCTCACCAGCGCCGTCGCCCTATTGGTGGTTCTGCTGGTTCAGGGCCGGGCTGTGAACATCGACACCCGGGCGGAGATGCAGGAACGGCTACGGGCCGAGGCCCGGATCCTCGCGGAGGCGCTCTCGGGCCCATGGAGCTTGCAGGGGCCGGGCCCGTGGATCGATGAACTGGTGGATCGGGCAGGCCGTTCGACGGAAACGCGGCTGGCGGTCATGGCCCTGGACGGCGTGGTGCTGGGGGACACCACCGCGTCAGGCGAGGCCCTGCGCGCAATCGAAAACCACGCGAGTCGGCCGGAAGTGCGCGACGCTTTGTCCCTGGGAGAGGGAACGTACGAACGCTTCTCGACCACCGCGCGGGAGAGGCAGATGTACGTCGCGGTTCACGTCCGTCATCAGGGGAGGCTTATGGGCGTGGCCCGCGCCTCGATGTCGCTGGCTCGGGTCGAGATGCGGACCTACGAACTCCGCCGCTCCCTGGTGGTCGCGTTGCTGGCCGTGCTGCTCCTGACGAGCGTCCTCGCCTGGTGGCTGTCGCGGCCGCTGGCCGCTCCGATGAAGCACCTCCTCGAGGGGGCTCACGCGCTGGCCCGGGGCGATCTGACCCGGAGAATCCGCGAAGACCGTGACGACGAGTTCGGCCAGGTCGCCCGGGTCTTGAATCAGGCCGCCTTCGGCATTCAGGAGCAGTTCGCCGCGGCGACCCGGGAGCAGGCGCGGTTTCAGGCCGTGCTCTCCGCGATGGAAGACGGTCTGCTCGCGGTGGATCATCGCGGCATCGTCCTGCTGGCCAACGACGCGCTCCTGCGGTCGCACAATCTCGCGGGTTCCACCGGGACCCACTACCTCGAGGTGTTCCGCCAAGCCGAAATCGGCGCCCTGATCGACCAGGTTCTGACCTCCGGGGAAAGGCGCACCGCGGAGATCGATCTGGCCGGAACCGGCCGGTCGTTCGTGCTCGTGGGCGTCCCCTTTCCGGCCTCTCCGGGCGAGGCGCACGGCGCCGTCATCACTTTCAACGACGTGAGCGAAAGAAGGCGGGTCGACCGGATCCGGAGAGATTTTGTGGCGAACGCTTCTCACGAACTGCGCACGCCCCTCACATCGATCCGTGGTTTCGTCGAGGCCCTCGAGGATGGCGGTCTCGAGGAGAGCGATACCGCCAAGCGGTTCCTCTCGAGGATCCGCGCCAACGCGGACCGGATGGCGTCGCTGGTGGACGACCTGCTGGAGCTTTCACGACTCGAGTCGGGCGCACAACCGCCCTCGCTCGAGCCGCTCGACTGCGCCGCGGTCGTCGCCGACGTGGTTACGTCTTTCGCCAAGATCGCGGCACGAAAATCCATCTCGCTCGACGCGGACGAGGCGGAGGTTCCTCGGGTCCTGGGCGACTCGGACCGCCTGCGCCGGATCCTCGAGCATCTGGTCGACAACGCTCTCAAGTACACGCCGGACGGCGGACGGGTCAGTGTTCGCGTGGGCCGCGAAGGCGACGGCGCGATGGTGTCCGTCGAAGACACCGGTCCGGGTATCTCCCCGGAACACCTGCCCCGCCTCTTCGAGCGCTTCTATCGGGTCGACACGGCGAGGAGTCGTGAACTCGGAGGAACCGGTCTCGGCCTGTCCATTGTGAAACATCTGGCCGAGAGCATGGGGGCGTCGGTAAGAGTAACGAGCGCCCGCGGCCGGGGTTCGACCTT
>CAZBTT010000304.1:0-6142 GCA_964494295.1 uncultured Acidobacteriota bacterium | reverse complement strand
GGGCCGGGCCACGGCAATGACGTGGTCAAACTGGTGGGGGCCCGGAACCGGGGCGAGGATATCGAGGCGGGAGGCGCTGATGAGGACGGGGCGAACCTCGATGCCTATGGCCTCAGCGAGCGCCATCAACAAAGCGACTTTGTCCTTGCAATCGCCGAACCGGCTCGCGAGGACCGACCCGGCGGCGCGGGGCTGCATCCGGCCCATGCCGAAGCTCACGTTCAAGTACCGGACGCTCGTGCCGACGAGGGCGGCCAGGGCTTCGATCTTCTCCCGCGGCGAGGTCTTGCCGGCGATGAGCCTTGCCGCCTCGGCGCGAACGGCGCCATCGGCGAGCATCTGGCCCTGGGACATGCGCCACCACCAGGAGCCGACGTCCCCCCAGTTCGAGAAAGTCGAGTATGCGACGTCGGGCGTTTGAAGAGCGCGGACCTGTTCCTCGCTCCTCGCACCCGCCTTGAGGACCTCCGGTGGAACCGAAATCGAGAGTCTGCGGACCAGCCGGTCCGGATCGGAGGGAACCGGCTCCCAGGAAGCGCCCAGGCCGGGGCGCAACTCGACGCGAATTCGCGACTGAGCCGGCAGATCCAGCTCATACGTCTGGGGGCCATCCATCGGAAGGGGGAAGAACTTCATTTCACCGGAGAGCTCACCCGGGACGAAGGGCTTGTGGGTCAGAAGGACGCTGTAGCTCAAGCGGTCGCCGGGCTCGAGGCGAGGGATGGTGAGCTTCTTGAACCTGACATCAACGGGGATCGAGGCGTCGTTGATGCCAAAGGGATTGAGGTCTTCGATGACCCCGTCGGTCACCGCACGCGAGGTTCCATCGGGCTTGTGGACCCGCACCTGATTGAACTGAACGTCACCGTAGTCCTTGACATAGGGCAAGCCCAGCTGACCGAACTGGGCGACCGCGGAAGGAGCCCGCAAGATGACGCTCACGTCCATCGTGCGTCGGACATTGCCGTCGGCCTCGAGCCGTTCTTTGACCCTGTAGTACTCGAACTTGAATGTGTCGGACGCTTCCGGCGTGCTCGGCGATGCCTGCGCAGCAATGAGCAGAAGGGTCAGAAGCATCCGCGGACTTTATCGCCCCCGTTGGGCTGGCCGCTCAAGACATCACACGTGTGATCCCCGGGAAGCCATCGAAACCGCCGTCAAAGGTCAAGATCCGGCTGACCCCCTGGTGCTCCATTACCGCCAAGTGAATCGCGTCTCTTGCGGAGAGAGTCGTATGGCCGAGGAGCACGGTGCGCGCGCGGTTGACGGCTTCGAGATTGACTGGAAACACCTCGTCCACCAGGCCGAGGAGCGCATCGAAGGCGGGTTGGATGGCGTCTCGCCGGTCTATCGCGGCATACCGGTGCAGGATCTCCTGCAGAACCTCGGCATCGGTCACGAGGCGCTCCTGGTCGGAGACGCAACGCTCGAGAATCCGCTGAGCGTCGCGCTTGTGGGGATGCATGGCGCCCACGAGGTACATGGGAATGTTGGAGTCGACGAAGATCACCCTTGGTTGCCGCCCGAGTATCCGCCTTCGATCTCCTGGAGCATGGTAGCGATGTCCGCCGTGGGGTAGGCGTACTTGCTGGCAGCTCGGACGACGTCCAGCTTCTTGCCGGCGGCCGCGCTGGGCGTTTGACGCCGAGCCTGGCGAAGCGCCTGCCGAACCCACTCCGCCACGGTCATGCGTTGCGCTCGCGCGACGCGCTGGATCTCTCGCAGCTCCGAATCCTCGACAAGGACCTGCAGTCGTGTGCTCATGAGATGAGTATGAATGACTCATCCGGATGAGTCAATTCGGCTCCAGGGCACCGACGCCAGCGAGTCTCGCGACCGGGAACGGGAGTTCGCGCTAGGCCCCCGCCTGCGCGGGGGTGACGTCAGTATCTCCGGACTCGGTAGGGACTTCGGTCGGTCGAAGCCCGGTGGCTGAGTTTGTCGGAAGCAGTCCCGTCGAAGCCGCCGGTCGAGCGGTCGCTTCGACAGTATCGCGGCACGAACCTCGCTCAGCGACCGCGCGCTACGCCTCGCGCAGGGCTTCCGTGGGCGCTACTCGGACCACGCGGCGAGCGGGGATGTAGCTTGCGACCAGGGCAGTCAGGAAGGTCGTCACCACCACCCCGAGGATGACCGACGGGTCGGTCGCTTGCACCCCGAACAGCAGCCCCTCGACCAGACCCATGAGCCCGAGCGCGACCACGAGTCCCACGCCCACTCCGATGCCCGCGAGTTTCATTCCGTCCTTGAGGATCAGGCCGACCACCGTGGCGTCTTCCGCGCCCAACACCATGCGGATCCCGATCTCGCGCGTGCGCTGCGACGCCGTGAACGCGATGAGCCCGTAAACACCGAGCGCGGCGAGGGCGAAGGCCACCACGCTGAAGGCGCCCACCAGCCAGAGATTGAAGCGACGGCTGCCGAGCGCGGTATCCAGAGCGCCTTCGATGGTGCGCATCCGGACCGGCGCTTCAGGATCGAGGTCGCGCGCTATCTTCCTGACGCTCTCGCTGAGGCTCGCGGGGTCGGGTCCGTGGACGACGAGAGAGAAGCGGCTCACCGGCCGCTGGCGCGCCGCCGCGTAGAGCGTCGGTTGAGGCAGAGCCTCCGGCGACAATTCGCGAATGTCCTTCACCACGCCCACCACTCGGATGCCACGGAAGTCGCCGTCCATGTTGCCGAACTGGATGTAGCGGCCCAGTGGGTCGCGGTCGGGCCAGCGCGCCTTCGCCAGCGACTCGCTGATCACCGCGACGTGGGGCGCTTCTGGACCATCCTGTTCCTCGATGAGACGGCCGCGAACAAGAGGGATCTTCATCGTCTCGAAGTAGCCGGGGCCGGCGAGGCGATAACCGGCGAGGGTCGAGCGCGCGGCGCGCTCTTCGGCGCTCATGGCGTTGATCGGATCCCACGACTTGAACTCATCGGGGCGCGACATCTCCACGAGCGTCCCGTTCGCGTAGAAGCCGCCGCCCAGCGGAAAGTCGTTGATGAGTGCGGCCGCGGTAACGCCGGGAAGGGCGCGAGTGCGTTCGACCAGGGAGTCCTGGAAGCGGACCAGCCGCGCGCGATCATCTTCGACACGCGGGAGCGTGACGTCGGCGATGAGAGCGTTGTCGAGCCGGAACCCCGGGTCCACCGCGAGAACCGAGCGCAGACTCTTGGCGAGAAGACCCGCGCCGACGAGAAGGACCATCGTGAGCGCCAGCTCGGCCACGATAAGCCCCTGTCGGACGCGCATCTGCTTTCGTGAGCCGGTTCCTCCCCGCGACGTCTCAGTGAGCGTGGGCGCGAGTGCGACGTCGCGGTTTCCGGCGACGGTCATCGCGCTGAGGACGAGGGCGACGCCGGCGGAGGCGAGAAGAGCGAGAACAACGCCGAGCCAGTTGACGCTCACGGTGTCGAGACGGGGCGCGCTCCCGGGGCCGAGGGCCGCGAACAGGCGCACCGCGACGGCGGCGATACCGATGCCCAGCAGTCCTCCGGCGGCGCACAGCACGAGGGCTTCGGCGAGAGCCTGACGCCTCAGCCGCCCAACCGTCGCTCCCAGGCTCAACTGCACAGCGAACTCGCGGCGGCGTGACGCCGAACGGGCCAACATGAGGTTCGAGACGTTGGCCGCCGCGACCGCAAGCAGCAGCAGGGCCGCGGCGAAGAGCATGTCGAGGGCCTGGCGGGATGCGCCCGTGGCTGCCTCCAGGATCGGGATCGCCGTCGCGTCGGACATCCAAGTCCGATCCTGGTGCCGGCTCTTGAGGGTTCGCGAGAGCGCGCTGATATCGGCCTGGGCCTCGCGAAGAGTCACGCCGTCTTTCAACCTCGCCACCGCGTGGAAATTGTGGGCGGTTCGTGAGGTCTGCGCGGGATACTGCTCGCGCGGCTCCCAGATACTGATGCCGCCCGGATAGTCGAAGCCTCGGGGCATGATGCCGACGACGGTGTAGACGTCCTGGCCGACCTTGAGGGTATCCGCGTTGGTGGGCGCGCGGAGCCCTTCGGGCCGCATCCGCTTCCAGAAGGCCTCGGAGACCACCGCCACCCGAGGCCCGCCCTCGCGTTGTTCGTCTGGAAGAAACGTTCGTCCGGCCGCGGGCTTCACGCCCATGATGTCGAAGAAGTCGCGGGACACATTCGCCACCACCGCGACCATCGGCTCGCTGATTCCCGAGATCGGCGCCTCGCCAGCCGCCATCTCCGCCATCGCGGAGAAGCTGCGCGTGCCCTGCTGCCAGTCGAGGAAGTTCGGTTCGGACACTCGGTTCCGTGTGCCCTTCTCGCTCAGCTGATACAGCCGTACGATGCGGTCGGACTCCGGGTAGGGCAGAGGCCTCAGGAGGACGCCGTCATAGACGCTGAACATCGAGGCCGCGGCGCCGATGCCGAGGCCGAAGGTGAGGATCACCGCGACCGCGTACGAGGGCGTCCTCATGAGGGTGCGCGCCGCGATCCGGAGGTCGCGGCCGAAGTCGTGCAGCCACGCGAAGCGGAATTCGTCGCGGGTGTATTCGCGTGCGCTCTCGACTCCTCCAAACTTCAAGTAAGCGGCGCGACGGGCCTGTTCGGACGTCATTCCGGATCGGATGTTCTTCTCGATCTGCTGATCGATGTGGAAACGGATCTCTTCGTCGAGGCGCTGATTGAGATCTTCGGGCCGTCCGTCGTGATCGTGGTTTGCCGGGTTCATAAAGCGAGTCCTTTCACTCGGAGCGCAGCGCTTCCGTGGGCATGATCGACGCCGCGTGTCGCGCGGGAAGCCACGTGGCGAGGGCGGATACGACGGCCAGGATCAAGGTTGTCGCGACCAGCGCGGAGGGTTCCGCGGAGGCGACCTCGGGGAATGCGGTCGAGAGCACCCGGCCAAGGGCGAAGGCGCCCGCCCCGCCCAGGATCAGCCCCACCGCGAGGGGCGGGCAGGCCTGCTTGAGGATCATGCCGACCACATTGCCCGAGCTGGCTCCAAGAGCCATCCGCAGACCGATCTCTGGTGTTCGCGTCGACACGGCGAAGGAGACGACGCCGAAGATGCCGATCGCGGAGAGAAGCAGCGCGATCGAGCCGAACACGCCAACGAAGGTCACCATCGCGCGAAACGCGGCCAGCGCCCGGTCCTTGACCTCGGCGAGCGTACGCACCGCCCACACCGGCTGAGAGGGATCGATGGAGAGCACGGCTCCGCGGAGGGAGGGCGCCATGCCAAGCGCGTCCCCTCGGGTCCTCGCCACGAGGAACATGGTCCCCATCGGGCCCTGCGTGAACGGGATATAGGTCTCGGGGCGGGGGGACCGGTTCAAATCGTGCCGGAGATCGGCGACCACGCCCACGATTTCGCGCCAGGGATTGCTTTCGATCGGCCCCGAGAAGCGGACACGGCGGCCCACCGGGCCTTCTCCCGGGAAGAATCGGCGCGCGAACGTCTCGTTGACGATCAGGACGCGCCCGCTCTGTTCAGTGTCCGAGGCGGCGAACGACCGTCCCTGAACCATCCGGGCCCCGATGGCCTCGAAGTAGCCGTGAGACGCCACGCGGTAGTCGGCCTCGGGTGGGCGCGGGTCTTCGGGCCGACCCTCGAAGACGATGCCATCGGTCGCATTCCCGGGCGCAAGCGGCACATGAGAAATGAGGCCCGCCTTCAAAACGCCGGGGGTCTCCTGCGCGCGATCCAGGAGAGTCGAAAAGAAACCGGCCTGGTCCTGGTCCTGGCCGTACCGCGCGTAGGGCAGGGTCACGCCCATGGTGAGCACGTTCGCGGCGTCGAAGCCGGTGTCCGTGGACGCGAGCCGCGCGAAGGCTTTCATGGTGAATCCCGCGCCGCTCAGGAGCGTGAGGGCCAGCGCGACTTCGGCCGCGACAAGGGCGTTCCGCGTTTTCTGCCCGCTGACCGCGCCAAGGGTGCGCGAGGCGTCGCGCAAAGACGCGCTGATGTCGACCCGGGACGTGCGGGCGAGCTCGAAGCGCCGGGCCACGTCGGGCCAGTTGACGATGTTCCAGAACGCCTCGACCCAGTCGGCCTTCACGTTCTTGTACTGCAGGTAGAAGGCGTGCTCCCAGCTGTCGATGACGAGCAGCGGCACGGAACCCTGGCCGGTGTTGCCCTGGTGGTCGTAGATCTGCTCGACGTTCAGACGCTGGCCCAGGGGATCCC
>CAZBTT010000303.1:0-6151 GCA_964494295.1 uncultured Acidobacteriota bacterium | reverse complement strand
ATACTTTGCGAAACGACGCGAAATACGGAGATGAACCGAGCCGCGCGGACTCGGTCCTCGCCAGGACGGAATTGCCGTAGTTCCCGGCGAGTTTCGACTTCGTCATCATGACGTTTGGATGGTGACGGGTGAACGACGACACATTCGCGCGCAGACCCTGAGCCTCCGCCTCGGGGGAGACGAAGCCCTTCCATTCCCAGGCCGCGATGCCGAGCCCCGGCTCGATGCCGAGGAGATTCAGACTCATGTGCCCCGCGGCCGCGAAGATGAGGGGACGCACGTAGCAGTCGGTGAAGCCGTTCTCGCGCACCACCGCCTTCGAGCCCTCGATCACCTGCTCTTCGGTCCAGGGCAGGGACAGGAAGCCGAAAATCCGGGCGCTCGAGAAGAGCCGCTCGATGTGGTCCTTGAGCCTGAAGATCGCGGGACCCTTCGGTGTGTTGTAGGCGCGCATGCCTTCGAACACCGCGGTGCCGTAGTGCAGGGCGGGGGTCAGAAACGGCACCACCGCCTTCTCGTGCGGCACCAGGGCGCCGTTCATCCAGACATACTTCGAGGCGAGATTCATAGTGAGGAGATTTTCCCTCTAAACGCCCCAGCCGTAGCCTCCCTCCACCGTCTCTCGGTAGTCGGAACCCTCGTTTGGGGCGGCCGCCTCCGGTTCAGAGGGTTCAGTGCCCTGGGGCGCGGTCCGGGCTTCCCGGGGGTCCGCGGATTTCTCGTTCTCTGTTCTGGTGGTCATGGTCTTTCTTTCGTGCAAAAACAAAAACCCCCGAGGTTTCCCTCGGGGGCCTTTTCGTCTCGCGGGCTCTTGTCTTGCCTCGCTAGACGGGACCCCCGCCCGTAAGGACGATAAGAATGAGACCAATAACCAGCGCGAGCGACGACATGCCGCTCCGCAGGTTCAGTTGGTTCAGAAGGGTCTGGTGGGACATCGAGCAGGGAGAGTAAGGCGCGCGGGGCGAACGTGTCAAGCGCAAGGACCCTAACCCCGGCTCGCGAAGGGAACAACGCGCGGGTTCAGGAACGGACGCGCGCAAGCGTCGGCGATGCGTGATGCGTCCTTCATCAGGGCGTCGAAGGCCTCGAGGGAAAGGCTCTGCGCGCCATCCGACAGAGCGCGCTCCGGGTCGTCGTGGACTTCGATCATCACCGCATCGGCGCCCGCGGCGATCGCCGCCTTCGTCATGGGCGCCACGCTGTCGCGGCGACCCGTGCCGTGGGACGGGTCGATGGCGATAGGCAGGTGGGACAGGGACCGGAGCACGGGAATCGCCGAAAGGTCGAGGGTGTTGCGAGTGGCGCCTTCGAACGTGCGGATCCCCCGCTCGCAGAGAATGACGTTGGGATTCCCCTCGGCCAGGATGTACTCCGCGGCGAGCAGCCATTCCTCGATCGTCGCCGACATGCCTCGTTTCAGAAGGATGGCGTTGGGCACGCGGCCTAGTTCGCGAAGCAGGTCGAAGTTCTGCATGTTGCGGGTGCCGACCTGAAGGCAATCGACGACGCGGGACATCGACTCGACCTTGCGCACGTCCATCACCTCGCTCACGACTTTGAGGCCGGTCATGGCGCGGGCCTCGGAGAGCCACTTGAGCGCCTCATCCCCGTGACCCTGAAACGAATAGGGCGAGGTGCGAGGCTTGAAGGCTCCGCCGCGAAGCAGGTGCGCGCCCGAGGCTTTGACGGACCGCGCGATCTGCATGAGGTGATCGTGGCTCTCAACCGCGCACGGGCCCGCGATCACCACGGTCTGCTGTGAGCCGATGACCACGCCCCCAACCGACACCTCGGTCGGCTCAGGTTTCGTATTCCGGGAGGATTTCATGACGAGGCGCGCAGTTTATTCGTGACGGGCGGTTATTCCCCGTCTGTGACCGCCCCTCGGCTGGCGGAAGAGACCGCACGGGCGTACTTCGCGAGAACGCCGCGGGTGAACCTTGGCGGCGGCGGCGTCCACGCGGCGCGGCGCTTCCGGATCTCCGCCTCTGGAACATTGAGTGAGAGAAGCCGCGCTTCCGCGTCGACGGTCACACTGTCGCCCTCGTTTACCAGGCCGATCAGGCCCCCGGTCGCGGCCTCGGGGGCCACGTGGCCGACGACCAGACCGTGCGTCGCGCCGGAGAATCGGCCATCGGTGATGAGGGCCACGCTTTCGCCAAGGCCCGCGCCCATAATGGCCGAAGTAGGCGCCAGCATCTCCCGCATTCCCGGCCCGCCGCGCGGCCCCTCATAGCGGATCACAAGCACGTCACCGGGGCGGATCTGCCCGCTCAGAATGGCGGTGAGGGTTTCTTCCTCGGATTCAAAAACACGAGCGGGCCCAGTCAGCTTGATGGTCTTGAGACCCGAGATCTTCGCCACCGCGCCCTCTTCGGCGAGATTGCCGCGCAGGATGGCGAGATGGCCTTGCGCGTGAACGGGCCGGCCCCAGGGACGAATCACATCCTGACCCGCCGGCGGTTCGGCGGGGACGTTCTTCAAGGACTCGGCCACGGTCTCCCCGGAAATGGTCAGGGCGTCCCCGTGCAAGACACCGTTGTGCAGCAGGATTTTCATGACCTGGGGAATGCCTCCCGCGCGGTGGAGATCGGTCGTGGCGTACCGGCCCGACGGAGAGAGGTCGCACAACACAGGCACGCGCGCGCGGACCGTCTCGAAGTCGTCGAGGGTGAGCGGCACTTCGGCGCTGTGAGCGATAGCGAGCAGGTGCAGCACCGCGTTCGTCGAGCCGCCGACCGCCATCACCACGGCAATCGCGTTTTCGAACGCTTTGCGGGTCATGATCTTGCGGGGCGTGAGGTCGGACGCGATGGCACGCGCGAGCACGCGAGCGGATTCCGCGGCCGAATCGGCCTTCTCGGCATCCACCGCGGCCATGGTCGACGAATGGGGCAGAGACAGACCCATGGCCTCGATCACCGAGGACATGGTGTTGGCGGTGAACATGCCGCCGCACGAACCGGCGCCGGGACAGGCCGCTCGTTCGATCCGGCCAAGCTCCTCGGTGGAGATCTTCTTCTGGCTCCACTGCCCCACCGCCTCGAACGCGCTCACGATGGTGAGATCCCGGCCGTCGAGATGCCCCGGCTTGATGGTGCCCCCGTAAACGAAGATCGCCGGGATGTCGAGCCGAGCCATGGCGATCATGGCGCCGGGCATGTTCTTGTCGCAGCCGCCCACGATGAGAACGCCGTCGAGACGCTCGGCGCCGCACACCGTCTCGATGGAATCAGCGATCACCTCGCGAGAGACCAGCGAGTACTTCATCCCGATGGTGCCCATCGAGATCGCGTCCGAAACCGTGGGCGTGCCGAAAGTCTGAGGCGCCAGGCCGGCCTCGCGACACGCCGCCTCCGCGCGGTTCACCAGGACCTGGAGACCGGCGTTGCACGGTGTCGTGGTGCTGTGGGCGTTGGCGATCCCGACGAAGGGCTTCTTGAAGTCGTCGTCGGTGTAGCCGATCGCGCGCAGCATCGACCGGTTCGGCGAGCGTTCCGGTCCTTCCTTGACGAGCTGGCTTCTCATGCGTGTGGGGTCTCCTCAGCGGGAGCTTAAGCGGGCGTCAGTTCGGCCATTGGAACGGTGGCTTTGACTGCCTCCCCTTCCGCGGTAACCGTGACTGGATCGAGGAACGGCATCATGCCTCGAAGTTCCGCGCCGACTTTCTCGATGGGGTGGGTCCGCTCGCGGCGTCGCTCCTCGTTGAACCAGGGCCGGCCCGCCTCGCTCTCCGCGATCCAGGCCTTCGCGTACGCCCCGCTCTGGATTTCCGAGAGCATGCGAAACATCTCGCGGCGGGTCTCGTCGGTCACGAGTCGGCGCCCTCCGGTGTAGTCGCCGTGTTCGGCGGTGTCCGAGATCGAGTAGCGCATGTATGAGAGGCCGCCGCGGTACATCAAGTCGACGATCAGCTTCAGCTCGTGCATACATTCGAAGTAGGCGATCTCCGGTTGGTAGCCCGACTTCACCAGCGTTTCGAACCCGGCCTTCACCAGAGCGGAGACGCCACCGCACAGGACGGCCTGCTCTCCGAAGAGGTCGGTTTCAGTCTCCTCCGCGAAAGTGGTTTCGATGACGCCGGCGCGCGTGCAGCCGAGCGCCCGCGCATAGGCGAGAGCCGTCTGTTTCGCGCGGCCGCTTTCGTCCCTATGAACGGCGAGAAGAGCAGGCGTGCCCTGACCTTCCTTGAACACTTCACGAACCCGATGGCCCGGGGATTTCGGCGCGATCATCGAAACATCGACACCGGGAGGGGGTTCGATGGCGCCGAAGCGGATGTTGAAGCCATGGGCGAACATCAGTGTGTTTCCCGCTCGAAGGTTCGGCGCCAGGTGGTCGCGATAGAGAGCCGCCTGGGTGGTGTCCGGGGTCAGGACCATCACGATGTCGGCCTGGTCCGTGGCCGCCGCGGGAGAGAGCACACTGAGGCCCTCCGCCGCGGCCTTGCTCACCGACGCACTCGAGGGCGAGAGGCCCACGACCACGTCGCAGCCGCTGTCGCGCAGATTGAGGGCATGGGCGTGGCCCTGGCTCCCGTAGCCGATGATCGCGATGCGGCGGCCCCGCAGCTCTTCGAGATTCGCGTCTTTGTCGTAATAGATCTTCGCCATGATTGTCTGTCTCCTTATTCGAGTCGCGACTTACGCGGTCGGGGTGACGCCGCGCAACATCGCCACCTTTCCAGTCCGCACCATTTCCAGAATCCCTCGCGGCCTCAACAGCTCGACGAGACCGTCGACCTTGGCCCCGTCCCCGGTGACCTCGAGGATCACCGATCCCGGCGCCACATCCACGATGCGGCCGCGGAAGATGTCCGCGAGCTGCGCCACCTCGGCTCGCTCCGCGGGCGCGCAGGACACGCGAATCAGGGCCAGGTCGCGATCGACGGTGGGCAGGTCCGTGACATCCCGGACCTCGGCGACGGGAACAAGTTTCCGCAGACTCTCTTCCACGAGACGTGCGGGCACACGCGCGGTGTCGACCACCACGGTCATCCGCGAGAAGTCTTTCGTCTCGCTCTGCCCGACGGTCAGGCTCTCGATGTTGAAGGCGCGTCGCCGAAAGAGGCTCGCCACGCGATTCAAGACTCCAGGTTCGTCCTGCACGCGCGCCACCAGGGTGTGCCTCATGCCACCGCCTCCTGGAGGGCGGGCCGTCGGATCATCGCGTCAAGCGCGGCGCCCGCGGGGACCATCGGGAAGACCGCCTCCTCCTGAACCACCCGAAAGTCGATGAGCATGGCGGCCCCGGACTGACGAGCCCTGCGAACGGACGGGATCACGTCCTTGCGCCTGGTTACCCGATGCGCAGCCATGCCGTACGCATCCGCGAGCTTCACGAAGTCAGGCGAAAGCATCGGGGTCTGGGCGTAGCGCTTCTCGTAGAAGAACTCCTGCCACTGGCGCACCATGCCGAGAAAGCCGTTGTTGACGATCGCGATGTTGATGGCGAGCTTCTCCTGCTGGATGGTCGCCAGTTCCGCCTGCGTCATCTGGAAGCCGCCGTCTCCCACGACAACCCAGACCTCGGCATCCGGTCGGGCGAACTTCGCTCCGATCGCCGCTGGGAGAGCGAAACCCATGGTCCCAAGACCACCGGAAGTGATCAGACTGCGCGGCGTCTCATGCGCGTAGTACTGCGCTTCCCACATCTGGTGCTGGCCCACGTCGGTGACCACGATCGCTTCTCCGTTTGTGGCTTCCCATAGATCGTGGAGGACGTGCGCGGCGTAGAGGTTTCCATCGTCTGCCTGGTGGAGGATGTCGCGGCTCTCCGTGTCGGCGCGGCCGGAATCGATCGTGCGCATCCAGGCCTCATGGCGCTTCTCGGGAAGGAGGGGTTGGAGGTCCTCGAGGACCGCGCGAAGGTCGCCTACGAGGGCCACGTCCACTGCGACGTTTTTGCCAATCTCCGAAGCGTCGATCTCGACATGGATCTTGCGGGCGTGGGGCGCGTAGGTGGACAGTTTTCCGGTGACCCGATCGTCAAAGCGCATCCCGAAGGCGAGCAGCAGGTCGGCGTTCTGGATCGCGTGGTTCACGTACGCCTCACCGTGCATGCCCATCATCCCGAGCGAAAGCGGGTGCGACGCGGGAAACCCGCCGAGACCGAGAAGCGTCGAGGCCACCGGTGTCCCGGTCCTTTCGGC
>CAZBTT010000302.1:0-6180 GCA_964494295.1 uncultured Acidobacteriota bacterium | reverse complement strand
GCTCACCTTCGGAGAGGACGGCGATGTTCCGGCCGCCGACGACGACGGCGCCGGAGGTCGGCTGATCGATGCCGGCGATGAGGTTCAACAGGGTGGTCTTGCCGGAACCGGAGGGACCCATAAGCGCCACGAACTCGCCTTCCGGCACGTCGAGACTCAAGGAGTCGAGGACCCTGAGTTCTTCGGAGCCGCGTTTGTAGATCTTCGTGACGTCCTTGACCGAGACCATCGTTGTCATGACTGTGGGCTTCCTTCTGCTTTGCCTCTGGGGACCCTGGTGTCGAGCCGTTCATTCAGGGGTGAAATTGTGGATCGACCATAAGGTTCGATATATGACACGAGACGTCATAAATGACGCCTCGGCGCCTACAAAGCGCTTCCGGACTTCGGCCGAACCGCGTCTCCATCCTTGAGTTCGGCGCCAGGTGCGTCGACGAGGGTCTCGCCGCCGTAGAGGCCGCTCTTGATCCGTGCGACACCCCCGCTCTTCGAACTGACCTCCACCTGCCGGAGCTTCACGCGGCCCTCGAGGATTTCGAAAGCCACGGTCTTTCCGTCCCGTGTGACGAGGGCGGTTTCGGGCGCGGTGACGACCGACTGCGTTGGCGCGGCGCCCTCCGATGTCTTCGCAGGGATCGGAGTCGCCTTCTCGGTGAACTGCACGCGCGCGCTCATCTCGGGTTTCAGGTCCTTGTCCTTGTCGAGGATCGTCACCTTGACCTGGACCGTGGCCTTTGTCCGGTCGGCCGTGGGAATCACCTGGCGCAGACGCCCACGGAACTTGCGATCCGGAAACGCCTCGGCGGACACCTCGGCGGGCTGATCGGCCCCGAGTTTCGCCACGTTCGACTCGGCCACGTCCACCTCGACCTCGAGGGTATCGAGGTCGGCGAGGGCCACGATGGCGCCCGAAGCGGTTGAGATGTTCACGCCCGGAGGGATCGGCGCGACACTTTCGCCTACTTCGGCCATTTTCTTCACGACCGTGCCGGAGAAGGGCGCGCGGATCTCGGTGTTGGCGAGGGTTGCCCGGGCGAACTCGGCGTCGGCCTTTGCCTGCCGCAACGCGGCTTCTTGAACGGAGACACGCGAGTTCGCGCCATCGAGCGCGTCCCGCGTTCCGATCTGTTCGCGCGTGAGGCCCTCGGCCACCCGGGCCTGGCGCTTCGCTTCGGCCAGATCCGCCTCGGCGCGCTGGATCGCGGCTTCGGCCCGTTCCACCTGCGCCAGATAGTCGCGGTCTTCGAGCCGGGCGATGATCTCGCCCTCCCGGACTCGGCTGCCCTCTTCCACACGAAGGCTCGACAGTCGGCCCTGAATCTTGGCGGATACCACCGCCTTTCGACGGGCGACGATGTATCCCGAAGCGGTGAGCAGGGGCGCCCCCGCGTTACCGGCGCGGATCGACTCCGCCGAAACCTCGGTCTTCGTGACCTTCGCGGTGGCTACCTCGAGAGGCTGAGCGGTGAAGCGGAAGTAGTAGGCGCCGCCAAGAAAGAGGAGGGCGGGCAGCAGCAGGAGGATCGGCCAGCGCCGTGGCGACGCGTTTTGGCTGCCGCGCTCGATCTTGAGGGCAGCGAGGTCGTTTCTTAGCTCAGACAACGGTTCACTCCGTGAGGATGGGAAGGGGGTTCAAGGCGCGTCAGTCGCAGGCCGGGACCCCGAGGGAACCGGAAGTCTACGGGAACGCGTTCGCCGAGCGCATGTGAACAATGTCATACGCGCCGGCCTGAACCCTGGAAACGAGCCGCCCGGAAACTACCGGCTGGGGAGGGTGATCTCGAAGGTCACGCCGCGGTCATCGCTGGCGGCCGAGACGGTCCCGGCCTGAGCCTCCACGAGCTGTTTCACTATGCTGAGGCCAAGGCCGCTCCCGCCCGTGGACCGCTGCCGGGATGGATCAGCGCGATAGAAGCGGTCGAAGACGCGGTTGAGTTCGGAAGGAGTCAGGCGGCTGCCCGAGTTGTGAAGCGCGATGTGGGCCGCCGAATTGCGCCGCGAGGCTCGAAGCGTGATCGCGCCCCCGGCCGGCGTGTGGCGATCGGCGTTCGTCAGCAGATTTACGAGAACCTGTCGCAGCCTTGTCGGGTCGGCCGCGACGGTCATGCCTGATTCGATCTCGACTCGGAGACGCGGGTCACCCTGAAGACCGGCGGCACGCAACGCGGCGGTGAAGGCGTCGGCGACATTCACGTCGGCGATCGAGAACGCGAGGTCCCGCCCCTCGGCGTGCGCGAGATCTTCGAGATCGCTCACCAGGCGCGAGAGATGGGCCACCTCCTCATTGACCTGGCGCAGCGCCGCCTTGGGATCATCGGCCAGGTCGTCGAGGACGGTTTCGATCCGGCAGCGCAACGCCGTGAGCGGCGTCCGCAACTCGTGCGCCACGTCATGGACGAGATCGCGGCGCAGCGCCACCTGTCGCTCCAGCCCTTCCGCCATGGCGTTGAAACTTCGTGACAGCTCGGCCACCTCGTCTTCGCCGTGAACGCTCACCCGCCTCTTCAGCTGACCGTTTGCCAGATCGCGCGTCGCGTCGCGCAGCTCGGCGATCGGGCGAAGGATGCGCCGCGCCGCCAGCCAGGTCAGAAGCAGCGAGACCAGGGCCACGAGGGTCGTTGCGATCAGCAGCCTTCGGTCGACCGAGCCCAGGAACCGTTCGGCCGGACCTTCGCCGGGGGTGTGCCAGGGTACGAGATGGACCTGCGCTCCGGATCCGTCGGTCAGTCGAATGGGCTTCATCGGCATGCCCTTGAGGGAAAGGGCCACGCCGGCCTGGACTCCCGGATCCATGGAACGAGTCTCGATCGAAATCACGCCGTCCCTGACCTGAGCGGTCACGCTGTCCCGCCTTATCCCCGGCCCGGCCGCATCGAGGAGTCGACCCTCGGCACTGAAGACGAAGACACCGGTGTCGAAAGCGATTCCCGCGGCGGCCGTAGCCACCGCGCCCTCCAAACAGCAATTTCCGTCGAGGGTGGCGGCGATCCGCTCCAGCGACGCGACCGCGGCATCCTGGTCGCGGACGCGCTCGACGGTCTGGAACCGCTCGAACTCTTGCCGGGCGCTTTGGCGGGCGGAAAGGCTCACCGCCACGACCGCCGCAGTGGCGAGCAAACCCACCGCGATCATGAGTCGCGTTTGAAGACTAGAGATCACCGGGAGCCGCCAGGAGGTAGCCGATGCCGTGGGCGGTGAGGACGTACTTCGGCTTGCGGCCCGTCTCGACCTTCCGCCGCAGGTTCGTGATGTGGACGTCGACCGTCCGATCGAGGCCGTCGTACCCGGGGCCGAAGGCGCGCGCGAGCAGTTCCTCGCGCGTGAAGACCCGGCCCGGGGAACGGCTCAGCGTCTCGAGGAGCTTGTATTCCGTGGCGGTGAGGGGCAAGGTGCGGCCGGCGAGGCGCGCCTGACGGGCCCAAACATCGATCTCGAGGTCGCCCACCACGACGGGAGGGGGAGGCGCGGCCCCGGTCGCGGCCCTCCGCAACAAGGCCTGCACCCGGGCCACGACTTCGCGCGGGCTGAAGGGCTTGCCCACGTAGTCGTCAGCGCCGAGATCGAGACCCTTGACCCGATCGTCTTCGGACGTGCGGGCGGTGAGCATCAGGATCGGCACCGACGATTCCGCGCGAAGCCGTCGGCAGACGTCGTGTCCGGAAAGACCGGGCACCATGAGGTCGAGGATCACCGCGGCGGTCTCCGGTTCCCTCGCGAGCGCGAGGCCCGCGATGCCGTTTTTCGCGGCCGCGACCGAGTAGCCCGCCTGCTCCAGGTAGAGCGTGAGTGTCTCGGCCACGACCGCGTCGTCCTCGATCACGACGATCCGCATCCTTACTTCTTTTCACCCTCCACCTTGATGCCGGCGATCTTCGACGCCTCGCCAAGCTCCATCCACATTACTCCGGAAGCGACCGCTCCCTTGAGGAAGATCTGGAGCGGAGCGTCGGGGCCATTGCGCTCGACCTGTTCGAACTTGATCGATCCGAAAGCGGTGCGCCATTTCGTGAATGCCTGCTTCCGCTCATCGGCGGTCTGCCGCTTGAAGTAGCCGTCGGTGAAAGTGGCCTTCGCCATCGTCTCGTACTGCGCGACGTCGCCCGAATTGAACGCCTTCTGAAAGGCGTCGAGGTTCTTGCGCAGCGCGGGCGGCGGCCCGGTAACCACGACTTCCTGGGCGACCGCGCCACCGGCCACGAGCGTGAACGCGCCCGCCATCAGGCCGGCCATGAATCTTCGTGTGAACATCTGTATGTCTCCTTTTTGGTTTTGGGGTTTGTGCTGAGGGCTTCTTGAAGGCGCGGTCATTCCTCGCGGAGCGCCGTGACGGGGTCGACCCGGGCGGCCCGGCGTGCGGGCAGGTAGCTCGCCACGATGGTCGCCAGGAGCATCATTAGGGCCATCGTCATGAGAGTGAGCGGATCGTGAGGCTCAATGCCGAACAGCATGGATCGCACCACTCGCGACAGGGCTACCGCTCCAAGGGCGCCGAGGGCGACGCCGAAGGTCACGACTTGCAGGCTCTGACCAAGGACCATCTTCGCAACCGAGCCGCGGCTTGCGCCAAGCGCCATGCGCACCCCGATCTCGCGGGTCCTCTGGCTCACCGAAAAGGACACGAGGCCGTAGACGCCCATCACCGCGAGTGTCGCGGCCACCCCCGCGAACCCCAGCAGGAGCGTGGCCAGGAACCTCGGCTGCGCGGTGCTGTTCTCGACGAGCGACGTCATCGGCCGCACCGTGGCGAGGGGGAGGTTCGGGTCGATTTCCTTTATCGCCGCCCTGAGCGATGACGCGACAGCGGCCGGCTCTCCCGCGGTTCGAAGTACCAGCCAGCCTCCTCGGGGTTCGAGCTGACCGAAAGGGACGTAGGCCTCCCCGTCGGGAGGGGTGGCCGGGCCCGCGTGGTGAACGTCCGCCACGATCCCCACGATCTCCGCCTGGTCTCCGTTGATGCCGATCGTCGAGCCCACAGGAGAGATGCCGTTCCAGTAGCGCTTCACCAGCGCCCGGTTCACGACCACCACCATCGGCGCGCCCGCGATGTCCCCGGCGCTCAGGCCCCGGCCCTCCACGACACGCATTCCCATGGTTTCGAAATACGTTGGCCCGACCGACCGGAAAGAGGCCACCGGGTCTTCACCCGGGGTCCTCGAAGGAAGGCGACCCGCGATCTGGAAGTTGAAGTTGACCTGCATCCCCGAAAGGGGAAGGACGGTGGTCATCGAAGCCGCTTCGACCCCAGGCAACCGGGCGGCTCGCGTCAGCATCCGGTCGAAGAGATTGCGCACCGATTCGGTCCCGGGATAGGCGGCGCGCGGCGGCGACACCGAGGCCGTGAGGAGTCGTTCGGGCCGGAAGCCCAGGTCGACCTGCTGCAGTCCGACGAAGCTGCGCACGAAAAGACCGGCGCCCACCACGAGGGTCATGGCGGCCGCGACTTCGGCCACGACGAGCAGCTTCCGAGGCAGCGATCGGCCGGAGGTCTCTCTCGCCCCTTCTCGAAGCCCCGCAGCGACCGAGCCGCGGGCAACCGAAAGCGCCGGAGCGAGGCCCGCGAGCATCGCCGCCAGCGCGCCTATGGCGGCAGTGAAAAAGAGGACGACGCCATCAATCTCAACGTCCTGGAGCCGCGGCGCCTGTGGCGGCGCCATCGCGACCAGCAGCCGGACTCCGAAGGTGGCGAGGAGCACGCCAAAGAGGGAGCCGGCTCCAGCGAGCAGGGCGCTCTCGGTCATCAACTGCCGGATGAGCCGCCCGCGATCAGCGCCGAGGGTGACCCGAACCGACATCTCGGTGCGCCGCTTCGTGGCGCGCGCCATGAGGATGCTCGCCACATTGGCGCACGCGATCAGCAGGACCATGATGACGCTGCCGAAGAGCACGAGCAGCACGTTTTTCACCGGGCCCACGATGTCGTCATGAAGGAGGACCAGCCGCGCGCGTGCGCCGAGCAACTCGGGGTCCTCCTGTTGCAGCTGAGACTGGAGCGTCGTCATCGCGGCCTGAGCCTGATCGAGCGTCGTCCCGCGAGTGAGTCGCGCGATCGATCGAAGCATGATGATGCCCCGTGGCGCATTGGCCGGGTCGAGGCGCATGGTGTTCCATATCTCCGCATCCACCACAGCGCCTCGAAACGTCGCCGGCGGTGGAGCGAAAGTCCGTTGAAGAGCTGCGTCA
>CAZBTT010000301.1:0-6195 GCA_964494295.1 uncultured Acidobacteriota bacterium | reverse complement strand
TTCGAGGAATCCGTGGGCGGAATGCTCGCCGAAAAGCTCGTCCCTGGCTATAACGCGGGCGCGAACATCAAACCGGGCGCGCTGCTCTGCGCGGTCCAGGTAACGCCAGCTCCGGGAATCGCTGAGATTTTCTGGTGTACGCAACCGGTCAACGTCGAGCAACCGGGTCAATAAAAAAAGTCTAGGGGGCGGCGTTCGGCGCGGGCAGGCCCTGCGCGGCCGCTGGGCATCGTCAAGGATGAGGAACTTCCACCGGCGGCTTCTGGAAATCGTCTGGGCAGCGCGGAGGCGTCTTGCCTCGATGGGTGGTTCGGAAACGCCTTCAGACGTCGATCAAACATTCACAGGCGCGCCGGAGTGGCTGAACACGACAAGAGCCGGTGATGAGGAGATCGGCTACGGCTACCTTGAGCGCTGGCGGCGGTCGGAGCGCCGGGTCGTCACGCCTCTCGGCGCTGAGGGAGCCTCCATCCGCTTGTTTTCCCACAACGTTCCCGACACTCCGGCGGCCACCCACCCTCATGTCCTGGTCGACGCGCGGAACCTCGTCATCGACTTTCGAAAGGTGGTCTTGCGGGACGAACTTGCGAATCGTCCCGGTTACCAGCGCGTGCGAGAGGGGTATTCGAGCTACCTTCCCGGCGCTCTGCTCGCCGTCGGAACCGCGGAGCCCGGTCTGTCCCCGGACCTGTTCCCGCGCGATCACCTCAGGGACATTCTCCAGTCTCTCGACACGATTCCAGAACCGCAGCCTGTTGACCGCACCATCGAGGAGGCCTGTCTGTTCGTCACCCGCGAGCCTCTCGAGTACTGCAACCTCTTTCACGCTCATACGGACTGGTTGTCGGCCTTTCTGGCCGTGCGTCTGCTGGGTCTCGAAGACACGGTGAAGAAGGTGGTTCTGCTCGACCCGCATTCCCCGGGCTCGCTCGACGACGGGTGGGCGCGCCTCTTCGGGTCCACAGGGGCGGTCGGCCGTCGAAGGGACTTCGGGTCCGATCGGGTTCTCTTCAGGCGCGCCATCGTCGTTCCGCCGGGCTACTCGTCGATCTTGTGGGCCCGACAGATGGCGAGCCTCCCCGGCCCGCCCGTCGGACTGCTCCAGGACTACGGTCGGTTCTTTCGCTCCGCGTTTTGTCCGGCCTGGGCAGCCGCGCCAGAGGCTCCCATCCGCGTCACGCTCCTGTCTCGCCGGCCCTATCCGGGACGCGGTCCGATCATGCTTCGACAATTCCGCTCACCAGCCGCGCTCGCCGCCGCGCTCGGCTCCGTTCCCGGACTCACCGTCGAAGTCGTCGATCCTGCGACGCTCTCCCTGAGCGACCAGGTCCTCATGGCGGCGAGGAGTGAAATTCTCGTCGGCGCCCACGGCGCGGGCCTCGCCCATGCCTTCGCCATGGCGGATCACGGCGCGGTGGTGGAGATTGTGGCCGCGCCTTCGTCGTCCACGTACCGGCTGTACGCGAATCTGGCGGGATGGACAGACCGCGCCTACGCGCGGATCGAGGCCCCCGAGCGTCTCGGGTGGAGCGGGACATTTCTCGATCCAAACCCCGCGGAGCTTGCGGACTGCGTGTCCCGACTCGCCTCGCGAGTGCGCGAACGCCGGGCTAACTCCGGAAGAAGCGAAGGGGGTTGAGTCTTCGCCAGCGCCCCCCATTGACCGATCGGGCGAAGCGTCCCGTTTCGCTGCCGTTCTCTATGAGCGAAGGAACGCTCCAGAAGACGCGCAGGTCGAGATCGCGGATGATTCCATTGACGGTGAGGTCGATGGGTGCGCGGATCGGCCTTTCCTCGAGAGCTCGAGAGACGCTGCGAGCCGCCTCGGGTGTGACCAGATACCCGCTCATGCTTCGGGTCGCCGCCACTCGCGCGAACCGCGGCAGGTCCGGATCGGGGGAGCGTTCCAGGCCGCAAGACGCGCCCAGGAAGACAAACGCCCAGTCCTTCGGCAGCGCGGCGAAGTACGGTTCGGAGCGTTCGAAGAAGTCATGACCGAAGACCGGATCGTCCTCCAGCACGAAGGCGGGCTGGCCTTCTCGCCCGATCATCTCGAGAAGCGTCTGGTGCTTGGCGTATACGCTGACTTCGCCGCGCGTCAAGCGCAGATTTCGAACCCGGCGTATCCAGAAGGCCAAGCCCAGATCGCTCGATTCGGGCCGCTCCATCCAGCGCGCGGTCCAGCCCAGGGTTTCCAGAGCCGCGAGGCATTCCTCCTTGCGCCGGACGAGCTTCGGGGAATGGATCACCCAGACGGGAAAAGGCTGGGTCACGAATATGAGGCCGCCCAGAACTGCGGATACCGGCGCCGATTGGCCCTCGCCGCCGCCGGAACCAGACCCTCCGGGTCCGATTCCGGGTCGTAGATCTGAGCCGGGCGTGCGAACCAGTCTCCCCGCCGCATCATGGTCCGGACTTCGTTGAACTCATTGCGAACGAAGGGAACGAGGGGCGGAGACCATTCGGCGGCCATGGCGAACTTCGCGACCAGCCCGAGCGGCTTCAGGAAAGACGTGAGATGTGCGCTGCCGCGGCAACCGAGCACGGCGCCCGCGATCGCACGAAAGCCGTCGGGATGAGCGTCGAGAAAGGCCAGATGTTCGGGCTTGATCACGAAAACGTAATTCGTGGCCTCGTCGTCGCGCAGTCGGAAGTGATACCGGAACGCCGGGGCGCGCAGTCGCACCGCACCGGGGGGCTCGAAGTGCTTCAGCAGGTGAACGAAATTGCGCGATGGGATCTCGTCGACATCGGCCGAGATCAATACCGCGTCCGGCTCGAATGGGATCTCCCTGAGGCGGCGCCACATCGACGAGCGGGAGGGTGTCTCTCCCGCGATGCCCATGGCTCTTCGCACCCGTTCGGGAAAGGCGGCCTCGATGGGCGCAGGGTCGACGAGCACATGCTCGAGCTTGGCGTGGAAGTGCTCGAAGCGCCGCCAATTTCGCTGGAGCAAGAGCGGCTTTTTGATCCCGGAGAACGATCGTTCGCATTCGACTACGACGAAGCGATCGACCACCGCGTCAAGTTCCGCCATGCGGAGCTCGAGCACATCCAGTTCGAGACCAAGCGGGACGATGTCGTAGACCGGAGCTGGCCGCAGCCGCTTCGCCCAGCCTAGAGCCTCGAATCCGATGGGCAGCCGAGGCGGCTCCAGGTCGAGAGAGAGCGGAGCTTCGGGCGCCGCTTCAAGCGCCTCGAGCACACGCGGATGAAACACGATCGCTTCGATCTCATCGAAGGTGGGTTCATCGCTGGTGATGCGGAAGGCCAGATCCGAACGTTGACTCTCGGCCCTGAACTCGTCGGGCGGCCCCAGCCGGCGCAGACGCCGCCAGGCCGCGGCCGCAAGTCGATTCGCCCAATAGAGCCAGACCGGCGGCGGCTCTATCTCGAAGATCTCCGGTTTCTCGTGAGCCATCGTTCGCGGAAGCCTAACCCGGTGGCTAGCGTACGACGCGGCCGGGTCAATACACTCCCCCCATCGTGCTTCCACGTGTGATCGTCTTGAATCTGCGTCGCTCGGTTGAACGTCGGGCCTTTATGTCGGCCCAGGCGGAACGCCACGGCATCGCGTTCGAGTTCGTGGACAGCGTCGATGCGGAGGAGTTGAGGGCACGAGGCGCGACTCCGCCCGCAGGCCTCTCGATCACCGAGTGGGCCTGCCTCTTGACGCATACCGGCGTCTGGCGCCGCGTTGGAGCGGGGGAGCAACCCACGGTGGTGCTCGAGGATGATGTGGATCTCTCGCCTGCGTTCTCCGATGTCGTCACGGCGGTCGCCCGCCGCCTCCCCGGGGACGCTCTGGTCCTCCTCGGCCACCATTCGACCTTACGACCGCCGCACCAAGGGGTCAGGGTCTGCTTCTGGCAGACGAACCTCATTCCCGGATATCGCATGGGCCGGGTTGCGGAGTTCGCCATGGGAGCCTACGCGACCCTGATCTGTCCGGAGGCGGCCCGCCGTCTCCTCGGGTTCTCCGAACCCCAACGAATGCCAGCCGACTGGGTCACGGGCTATTCGCCGCGGGCCGGCATCCGCCTGTTCGCGGTGACCCCTCCTTGCGTGACGCCCGCCGCGCTGGCGAGAGCATCCACGATTCTCGACCCCTCCGCGGAACTCGGGAGGTCCGGCAACGTTCGCCCGGAGCCGCCCCGGCTTCTGGGCGCGCTCTGGTTGTTCCTGCGGCGGCTGGGAGTCGCGCCATCGGCGTACACGTTCAGACTGGAGCGCTGATTCGGAGGAGTCGCTCCAGCGTTCTCAGGACACGGTTCCGGATTCCCTGCTCCCAGACCACGAGGGACGCGGGCAGACGTTTCAGCCACATCCCACGGATCACCGAGCCGATCCGCCGGAGTCGCGCATAGGCGCCGATCCGGGAGGACTGCCGCGCCGCGTCCGCCGAGGGAGATCGAACGCCGAAGCCCCACAGCTTTCGCTGTTCGAAGATCATCCAGCCCGTCCACCAGCTCCGCGGCTGGTTGTGTCGCATGTAGGTCGCATCGAGCTTTGCGTGACCCGCGCTGAAATGCCGATGGGGGAACAGCAGTTGCTTCGCCTCGATCAGCACGCCCAGAGCCTTCGCGGTTTCGGTTAGATCCTCGTCGACGAACTGGCCGTGATACGCGGGGTGATACACGTACCCGAGCCGGCGATACAGTTCGCGGCCCAGGAGGGGCAGCGTCATGACCCGTGCGCCCAGGCCATCGTCGTCGAGAACGGCAAGATCACGACGTTCGCCGAATATTGCCGCCAGCTCCGCGTCCCAGCGGGGTGGGCAGCCGAAGTCGTCCGAGACCACGATCAGGATGTCGCCCTGCGCCCGCTCGGCGGCCCGATTCGCGGCTTGTACCAGCGTCTTATTAGGACCTACCAGCAGCACCACGCCGAGCCCGCGCGCCCGAGCCGCGTAGTCAGCCTGCGCCCGGTCGTCTTCGTCCACGCTCAACAGATGTTCGATCTCATGCTCACCGGTGGACGCGTTGCGCCACTCGCTGACGACGGCTGCGGCCTGATCCGGACGCCCTCTCGATGCGTGGACCAGCGAAAACCTCACGCGAGTTCCTCCGTCGCTGGCTCTTCGTCGTCGAGGCCAGCCCATTTTCGGAAGTCGGCGCTCTCCCGCGAAAGCTGTTCGAAACTGCCCTCGCTCACCGCCTGCCCGCCCCGCAAGACGACGACCCGATCGCACCGGGCCACGGTGGAGAGTCGCTGCGAGATGACCAGCAGGCTTCTCTGGCCCCGCAGCGATTCGAGCGAGCGGAGGATGTCCCTTTCCGTTGCGGGGTCGAGGGCGGAGGTCGCTTCGTCGAGGACGATCAGGTTCGGGTTGTCATACAGAGCGCGCGCGATAGCTATGCGCTGCCTTTCCCCCCCGGAGCATCGGATTCCCTTCTCCCCAAGCCGGGTGTCGAGGCCCTCGGGCAGGTTCGCCAGGAAGGCGTCCAGCCGCGCCTCACGGATGGCGGTGAGGACCCGCGCCTCGTCGATCGCCGAGTCTTCGAGCCCGAGGGCGATGTTCCTCCGGACCGTGTCGTCCATGATGAACAGAGTCTGCGGCACGTAGCCCGTCCGGACGTGCCCGCGGATGTTGCCCGTGGCCTCGATCCCATCGACCAGGATGGAGCCGCTCTCCGGCGCATGGAGTCCCAGAATGACGTCCCCGAGCGTCGTTTTGCCCGCCCCGGACGCGCCCACGAGGCCAAGCATCTCGCCCGGACGGATTTCGAGCTGGATCCGCTCCAGGGCCGGATGCCGCGCCCCCTCATATGTGAAGCGGATGTTGCGAAGCTCGACCCGCGGCGGATGGGAGCGAGGTCGGTCCGGCGGACGCTCACCGTCGGCGCTCAGTCGCTTCAGATCGTTGAGCACCGGCTCGGTCAGCGCGATGTAGGTCCGGACCGTTCCTATTTCCCGGGCCACGGAAATGGCGGCCGGTATCGCGCGAACTCCGACATAAGCGTAGAGCGAGAGAAGCGGAATGATCTGGCTCTGATCGCCACCTGTGCCAAGAGTAACCGCGGCGAGCACGCCGACTCCGAAAATGGCCTCGATGAGGAGCCTTGGAAGATTGCCGAGGGAATTCTGCTTGATGGTCAGTTCCAGGGAGGCGAGCCGATCGAGTCGAAACCGGTTTCCGAAGAAGCCCTCCCGCCCCACCACGCGCAATTCTTTGATGGCCCCGAGGCCGTGCTG
>CAZBTT010000300.1:0-6223 GCA_964494295.1 uncultured Acidobacteriota bacterium | reverse complement strand
AGACGCAGGAGACTCTGGTCCGTGAGGGCCTGCGCGACCGTGTGCGCCTGCGGGTCGAGGGCGGCCTCAAGACCGGCCGGGATGTCGTGATCGCGGCTGCTCTCGGGGCCGATGAATTCGCGTTCGGCTCGGCGGCGCTCGTGGCCGCGGGATGCGTCATGGCTCGGCAGTGTCATCTCAACACCTGCCCGGTGGGCATCGCCACCCAGCGTGAGGAACTGCGTCGGAAGTTCCGCGGTGCACCCGAGGATGCGATCCGTTTCTTCGGGGCGATCGCGGAAGAGACGCGCGAGATCCTGGCGTCTCTCGGCCGCCGGTCTCTGGAAGACATCCTGGGTGACGCCTCGATCCTCGAGGCGCGAACGCTGCGGGGTGGAACCCGAGCGGCGCGTGTTTCCGCGGCCGGGCTGTTGTCGCCTTTGTCACGCGAAGCCCCGCCCAGTAGGGCCACGGCCACTCGAAACGAATCCCCGACCCGCACCGGGCCTGATGATGCGGTGCTGGCGCGCCTTAGAACGAGCCACGGCCACATCGCCCCATTGAGCCTCTCGCGCCCGATCACCGTGTCGGACCGATCTGTCGGGGCCCAGGTCGCGGGCGAATTGTCACGTCGTCTTCGCGGGCGACGCCTGTCCGAGGGCACGATCCGGCTCCATTTCCGCGGATCGGCGGGCCAGAGTTTCGGCGCCTTCGCGGTGACCGGCATGACTCTGGACCTCGAGGGCGAAGCAAACGACTACGTCGGCAAGGGCCTTTCCGGCGGCGAGATCATCGTGCGCCCCCGGCAGAAGGCCCATGCGGTCCGCCCGGGTCAGGTGATCGCCGGAAACACTCTCCTCTATGGCGCTACCAGCGGCCGTCTCTTTGCCGCGGGACAGGTCGGAGAACGTTTCGCGGTCCGGCTGAGCGGCGCACTGGCCGTCGTCGAAGGCGCGGGAGACCTCGCCTGTGAGTACATGACCGCGGGCACGGTTCTGATCCTCGGGCCGGTCGGCCGAAATCTCGGCGCGGGGATGTCGGGTGGGCTCGCCTACGCCTTCGATCCCGGGAACGTCCTCGCCAGGCAGATCAATTCCGAAATGGTCGGAGTCTCGTCGGACCTATCTTCCGAGGACCGAGCCTGGTTGAAGGAAGCGTGTCGGAGGCACTGGGAGGCGACCGCCAGTGCTTTCGTCGCCGCCCTCGTCGACGACTGGACGACGACGCTCCGCTCGATCAGGAAAGTGACGCCCCATGGCCTGGAGGCAACACTCCCCGTGCCCTGGCCCGCGGAGTCGGGCACGGCGATCCGGGGGCAGCAGCCCGAGAGAGTCTGGCGGGTCGCTTAGTCGCCGCGATCAGCGCTGGACGGCTTTGAAGACGAAAGACTGCTTTCCCTCGGTGCCGTCGAGGTCGGCCCTGAGGGACCCATCCTCGGTGCGCGTGTACCGAATCATCTTCGGGTGATCGTGCGCCGGGTTTTCGAAAGTCGCCGACTTTCCGTCCGAGGCCGTGAGCTTGAATTCCGTCTTAGGTCTCCCGCCGGGCTGGGCGACGTAGAAGACTCCATCGGCGCGAAACTCGATGCGCAGGAACTCGAAGCCGATCGCCTTCTCACCTTTGAGCGTGCGCGAAACGCCGAGCATCAATCCCCCGGCCTCCTCGGTCCATCGTTCCTCGAACTTCATGCCCGGCGGGCCGCCCTCCCAGGCGCCTTTCATGAAGGCGAGGTCGGCGGGGCCGGCGGCGAGCAGGGCGAGGGCGAGGGTGGCGAACATTCTGAGTATCTCCTTGGCTGCGGCGTGATCGCCGCGGGATGGACACTAACGAGCGGCCCCTTCACCGGTCTTGGACGAAACGGACAGGAAGAAGGCGGTCAGCGGATCGGCGTCCTTGATGATGTCGCGCGGCCTCACGCCGGCGAAGGCGCGGAAATCCCGGTTGAAGTGCGCCTGATCGTAGTAGCCGCAGTCGAGCGCCACTTCGGACCACGCGCGGGCATCGTGCTCGAGGCGTTGCTCGAACACACGCTGGAAGCGCACGATGCGCGCGAAGCGTTTCGGCCCCAGTCCCACGGCGGCCTCGAATCGACGGCGAAACTGGCGATCGCTGAGGCCGAACGCCCTCGCCATGGCCTCGATGTCCACCGCGTCGGTCGCCTCCATGAGCCTTCTCGAAGCCTCCGCCATCGCCTCGTCATGAGGACGACGCCGGGTTCGCAGGAAATCCTCGAGAATGGCGACCCGGCGCTCCGGCGTGCGCGCCGCCCCAAGACGAGCCGCTACGGCAGTCGGATCTTCGCCAAGGGCCGAGGCCAGAGGAACGATCCGATTGACGAAGCGGCCGAGGTCGCCCGCGACAAAAGCGCTCACGCCGGCGGGATGAAAGTGGATCCCGGCGGTATGGATGACGCCGCTTGGCCTGATGTCGGTCCGGCGCTCCATCTGGCCGACGAAGAGCAGGCGGGGCTGTCTGCGCCACCGCCCGTCCGGGCGACGCTCGAAGAACGGATCGCCGAGCTGGAACACGAACTCCATACTTCCGTCGGGAAGGATCCGGTGCCCCTCCGGCATGGCCGCCGGCCCGCGGCCCCGCATGAACCAGAAGTTGTCCACGCAGGCGGCCAGGTCCGGCGAGGGCTTGAGACGCAGGAAGCTCAGGTCCATTGCGAACCCTCGTCAGATCACGCCGAGTTCGAGCGCTTTGAGGACGGCCCGAGTGCGGTCGCGAACCCCGAGTTTCGAAAGGATGCTCGAGGCCTGATTCTTCACCGTTCCCTCCGCGGTGCCCGACGCCTCCGCGATCTCGCGATTCGAGAAGCCAGCGGCGATCAGGCGCAAAACCTCGCGTTCGCGCGGGGTGAGGGGATCGGGAAGTTCGGCGCTCTCGAACTTCGTGGGTTCCTTCTCGAGACCGCGCAGGACGCGCTCGGTGACCGCGGGCAGGATCAGCGAACCGCCGGCGGCCACGGTTCGAACCGCGCTCTCGAGCTGGTCGAGAGACACGTCCTTCAACAAGAACCCCTGAGCCCCGAGCCTGACCGCCTCGAGCACGACTGCGTCCTCGTCGAACGTGGTCAGCAGGATGATGCCGACCTCGGGGAAGCGAACTCGCGCCGCACGCAGGACGTCGATGCCGGTGAGCTTCGGCATGCGCACGTCCAGGAGGACCACCTGCGGCCGGAGGCGGTCGATCAGGGCCAGCGCCTCTTCGCCATCCGTCGCCTCGCCCACGATCTCGAAGGACTTCGAAATCTGCAGCAGGGTGCGGATTCCCTGCCGGACGAGGTTGTGATCGTCGGCGAGCAGGACACGAATCATGGCGCGCCGCGATTGTAGCGAGCCCTCCCGCCTTCACCGATAGGCGAACACCATCGCGTAGATGATCCAGAGCACGATCATCGTGCCGAGGGCGAGGGCGGTCCAGGCGAAGGCCCGGATGGTGCGGATCACCACCGGCTGGTAGGGCTCGACCAGGAATTCCTCGAGCCGGCCGGAAGCCACGAGTTCCTCGTATTCCGCGGGCTTGTCGCGCTTGAACTCGGCCACCGACATCCGCCCCGTGAACACCACGGTGTCCATGGGGAACTTCTCCGGCCGCAGGTGGGTGTTGAAGAAGTGCACGGTGAAGATGAAACCGGTGGCGAGCAGCGCCTCGTCGGAGTGGATGATGGTGGCCACGTTGATGAGCCAGCCGGGCAGGAACTTCGTGAAGAACACGGGGAACCACAACATGAGTCCGGTCGAGCCGATGATGAAGATGCCCCAGAAGACCGCGAAGTAGTCGAACTTCTCCCAATAGGTCCAGCGGCCGTAGCGGGGCCGCGGCCCCGCGCCCACGAACCACTTGAGGGTGCCGATCAGCTCGGTGAGGTCGCGGCGGTTGAACAGCATCGAAGCGGGCCCGAACACCAGTTTCAGGAAGGACCCGCCGTGGTCCCGCTTTCTCTTGCGGTTCAGGTCCCAGAGATGGGTGACGAAGAGACAGAACATGACGACGGCGGCGGCGCGGTGGATGAACCCGGCGCCTTCATAGCCCCCGAGTCTGCGGGCGAGGAACGCCGCCCAGGCCGTGTACGAGAACTTGAGGATCATCCCGGTGAGGGCCAGGCTGATGAAGCTCACGATCATCACGATGTGCAACGACCGGTCGAGCCTTGTGAAGCGCTGGTACTGGAGCGCGTGTCGCTTGCCGCCTTCCATGCCCTACTTCTCCCCCTCGTCCTTCTTCGGTCCCGCGTCGGTGGACGGCGCTTCGCCGCCTGAAGCCGGCGCCGCGGGTGCGGGTTCCGGCTCGCTCGCGAAGACCTGGGCGGTATCGGCCAGGGCCTCGTTGTTCGCGGTCTCCAGGGCCTGGGCCGCCAGTTCGTCCCTCACCTCCTCGGCCTTCAGCTCGCGGCGCATCTCGAAGGCCCGCGGCAGCCAGAGCAGGGTGTGAACTCCCCCGGCCACGAAGGTGCCGGCGAGCAGGGTGGTCATGCCCCAGAAGGTCCAGAAGAGCCACGGGTATTTTTCGGGGTCGTGGTGGGTGGCGTGGCTCAGGTAACCGGCGAAGCGACGGGAGGCGCCTTCGTGGCATTTCTGGCAGGTGGCGACCACGTTCTCCCGCGAGAGGTGGGAGCGCGGATCCGAGATCTTCTGAATGTCGTGAGCGCCGTGGCAGTCGTAGCACTTCGCGGTCTTGGCGTAACCGAGCTGACTGACTTTGCCGTGATAGGTGTCGAAGTACGTCTTCGCGATCTCCCCGTGACAGCGTCCGCATTTCTGCATGATGTCCATGCGGAAACCGGAAGCATCCGCGCGCTGAATGGTGTGCGCGCTATGGCAGTCGTTGCAGACCGGCAGTTCCTTGTCGGTCTTCCCGATCATGGTGTTGTGGATGCTCTTCTCGAACTCTTCCTGGATGCCGTGATGGCACTTGCCGCAGGTCGCGGGCACGTTCGCCCGGTTGACGGTGGAGGCGGGATCGGTCTTCGGGAGCACACCGTGGGCGGTGTGACAGCCCGTGCAGGTGGCGGTGACGGTGAGACCGCTCTTGAGCAGACCCTTGCCGTGGATGCTCTCGGTGTAGGCCTCGATGATGCCGTGCTGAGTCCCCTGGTAGCGTACCGCGGCCTTCTCACCCTCGCGGTGGCAACGCGCGCACAACTTCGGCACGTTGGTCGGGAAGGTGGGCGAGGTGGCCTGGAGCTTCCCAAGAACCGCGTGAGTCCCGTGGCACTCCTTGCACGTGGGAGCGTTCGCATCGCCCGCGGCCATCAGCTTGCCGTGCTCGCTCTTCGTGTACTCCTGGGCCACCTCGATGTGGCAAGAAGCGCAGTCGACCTTGGCCGTGATGGTCTCGCAGGGTCGCTGTTTCGACACATTCACCCCGGCGTGGCACTGCGAACAGGCGACCTTGGCGTGCCTCGAATGCTGTACATCCTGAGGATTCACGGTCATCGAGCGGCCATCCTTCGCCTTGAGGCCGCTGTCCTGGTGGCACTTCATGCAGTCCTGGTCGGCCATGCCCTGGGGGTAGAAGACCTTCCGCACCTTGTGGGGCTGGTGGCAGACGACGCAGGCCGGGAGCACATGGGCTTCCTTCTCCCACAACTCCCCCTTGATCACCTTGCGGTGCACTTCCTCGATGCTGGCGTGACAGGTGGTGCAGGTCTTCGCGATGTTGCCGCGGGCGATGGAAGAAGTGGGGTCGGTGTGGGGCCTGATGTTGTGCGCGGTATGGCAGGAGGCGCAGTTTGCGGACACGATCAGGCCCTTTTTGAGCAGGCCCTCGCCGTGGATGGACTCGGAGTAGTTCTCGAGGATGTGGTCCTGGTGGATGTTGCGTTGCCGCATCACCCGGGTGCCTTCCTGATGACACTTGCCGCAGGTGAAGGGGACCTTGAGTGGCGACACCGGCGAGGTGGGATCCTTCACCGCCTTGATGTCGTGCATGCCATGGCACGACGCGCAGGTGGGAGCGAGAGCGTCGCCGCGTTTCATGGCCTTGCCGTGGAGAGAAGCCGCGTGCTGCTTCACCTCGGCGTCGTGGCAGGCGCTGCAGTCGACCTTCTGGAGAGGAGACTCATGGGGCAGTTCCTTGCCCTCGAGGTCGGCGTGGCAGTTGATGCACTGGAGCCCCGCGTGGATCGAACCGGCGAAGACCTTGGCGGAGACATAGACGGAGACGGTGCGGCCCTTGCGCTCGGCCGTGATCTCCTTCTCCCCGTACGCGAGGTCAACCTCGGCGACGTTCGATCCGG
>CAZBTT010000299.1:0-6237 GCA_964494295.1 uncultured Acidobacteriota bacterium | reverse complement strand
GCCCTTGCCCTGGAGCCCCCTTTCGATCGCCGCTTCCATCGCCTTGTGGATTCCCCCGAGGAAGGCCCAGATATCGGCCCCCTCACACTCCTCGACGTACTGCCAAAGCTCGATCCGGTGGTCGCGACAATAGGCGAGGATGTCGGTCATCTTCGAAAGTTCGTACGCCCCGCGAGGCGTCCAGTCGTCCACGTCGTGCTCGCGGATCGCGCCGCCTCCGACGGAGTAGACCTTCCACGACACGCGAACGTTGCCCGCATCGTCGAGGGTCTCAAAGAGCATTCCGTTTGGATGGCGGGGCAGGCGCTCCCGCATGTTGAACAGGATCTCGTGAGGTCGGTCGGCGAAGGCGTCTTCGAGCACCTTGTCGGTGAGGTGGCCCTTGCCGGTAGCGGCAAGGGAGCCGTACAGGGTTACCCGGTAGCGCGCGCCTTGATGTCGCGACAGGAACAGGTCGGCGGCGAGCCGCGGACCCATCGAATGGGAGGATGAGGGGCCGTTGCCGATCCTGAACAGCTCGCGTATGGATTCCACGCAGAGAGCTTAAGTCGTGACGGCTTTGACACCGGGTTAGAAGAAGACCCGGACGCCCGCGTTGAAGACACGACCGTCGAGGGGCGCCCACGCATCGACCAGAAACCGGCCATCCGGGCGTCTCGCGGGAAGGACCATCGACTCCTCCTTCGTCTGTCGCACATCGAGGAGGTTCTCGGCGTTCACGTACACCAGCAGCCGCCCGAAACGCCGCCGCGCCAGCGCGCCGATCACGACGTATGGATCGCTCGTCGCCATGGAAGGATCGTCGTCGAGCCACTGGCGGCCGAAACCATAGGCCTCGAGCCCGACACCACCCACGCCTTCTTTCTCCCAGATGAGGTTGAGCGATCCATAGTGCCGCGGCGTCAGCGCCACATCGCGCCGGATGCGCGCATCGGGATCGATCTCCGTGGACTTCGTCCAGGCGTGAGTGAGCATGGCGAGGAACCCTTCGTGGCGGTAGCGGACGATGAGTTCGGTGCCGTGGGTCTTCGTCGGCTCAGGTACGTTCGCAAAGGCGACCGAAGCGGGGCCCGTGACCCTCAACTGGACGGCGCGCGCCACCCTGGAGCCGAAAACCGTTCCGGAAACCTCGATCCGGCCGCGATGAAACGTCGCGTCGACCACGCCACCGAGGGCTCTCTCAGCGCGCAGGCCGGAGAGTGTCGCGACCCGCGTCAGGCCTGTCTCCTCAGTTTCTTCGTTAAAGGGCGTCGGGGCGTAGGAACCGCCGCCGAGTGAGGCGCGAAGGACCCATTCGTCGGTCGGTCGGGCCAGCACCGACGCACGCGGACTGACGAGAGTCCCGTACTCCGAGTGCGCGTCCGCGCGCAGGCTCGCCGCAATGGTGAGTCGCGGGCCGATCCTGAACTCGTCCTGAATGAACGCGGCGGGTGAAGAGAAAGAGAAATTGAAACGCGGAAGGGTCGTTGAGTCGTAGCGGTCCTGCTGGAAAGCCGCGCCCGCAACCCAGGTGTGGCGTCCCTTGCTGCCGGTGGCCGACCCTTCGCCAAACCAGGTCTGCCGGTCCCCCTCCTCGCGCACTCCACCGAAGACGCGGGTGACTTCGTTTCGGACAAAGGAGCCGCGGACCGAAAGAAGCGTGGTCCCCACGAACCATTTCGCGACGGAACCGCCGTCCGCATGCCTCGTCCGCAGTGTCTCGACGAAAGGTCGTCCGTCCGGAGCGCTCCGGCCCTCGAGCGTCCCGCCCTCGCGATCCTCGGTGGTGAAACCGGCGGTGAAGAGGATCGACGCGCCGCGTTCATTGTCGAAGGTCAAACGCGGGCGGATCATGCCGCGGTCGTACCCCGCGACATCGGTCCAACCGTCGCCATCGACATCCTTGCGCTCCTGCCCGTGATAGCCGCCGATCGTCGACCACGACCACCTGGCGGGGCGCGCCACCCATCCCGTGGCGTCGACACCGCCGAGTGTGGTGGCGTTCAGGAGAACCTCGTTCTCGCTCTCGCGCGGGCGGCGGGACACCAGGTTCACCACACCCCCGATCGCGGAGGTTCCATAGAGCGCCGAGGCCACGCCCTTGATCACCTCCACCTGGCCGAGGTCAAGAGGCGGAACCTGAAGCAGACTGAACGAATCGCCCTGAGCGCCATAAAGAGGAAGTCCATCGGCAAGGAGCTGGGAGTAGTGCCCGCGCAGCCCCTGGATCCGGACGTTCGAGGCGCCCATCGAGGGCGAGGTGACCTGCACGCGGAGGCCGGTGGTTTCGCCGAGGAGCATGGCGACACTCCCCGGAGTCATGAGCGCCTTCTCCTCGATCTCCTCGCGGTCGATCACTTCGACGCGCAGCGGCTGATCCTCGATGCGGGTGGCGCTGCGCGCGGCGAAGACCACGACCTCTTCCTCCAGAGCCTCGAGGTCGATAGTGACGGTCAGGGGAACCCCGGTCTTCAACACGGCGTCTTTCACCGCGGGAGCAAACCCTCGGGCCTCGACCGTGACGCCGTAGCTGCCCGGTGTGAGGCGAAACGTGGCCTCACCCGCGGCGTCAGTCAGCGATTCCTCGGCGGCCACGCGAACAGCGGCGCCCGCCACCGCCTCGCCCTCGGATTGGACGCGAACCGTCAGGGTCTCTTCCCCAACCGTCGACTGGCCGCGCGCGATGGGCGCCAAAAGGACAAGGCAGAGCAGGGCTGTGGAGAATGGAGAAGACAAGGCGGACCTCGAGGATTTGGCCGGACCGGGGCCTTGGAACCAAGGAGGCGGGAAGGCTAGCAATCAGAACCGGCTGGGCCCCAACCCGGCCGCGGAATCGACCGTCCTGCGTCCTTCCCACCGACGCGCCGCGCCGAAGGCTACGAGAAGCCGATGGCGACGAGCGCCAGAGTCACGAGGCCGAAGAACACCTCTTGAACACCCACCACTTGCGCCCGCACGCCTCGCGAAGGCGAGAGCAGCCCGTAGGCCGCGCGGAAAAGCAGCATGGCGAAAGCGAGAACCGCAAGGGCCGGGGCGAGTCGAAACGACATCAGGCCCAGAACGACCATGAGGACGACGGCATGAAGCATGGTCACACCAAAGACCGGTGAGTCGCCGGTGCGCTCGAGATCGAGACGCGCGCGGACGTAGACGATCGCGGTAACCGCACGCAGGGCGAGCAGGAGCCAGGCCGTCCACGCGACGCGCTCCGAACCGCCACCCGCCAGGACGATGGCCGTGGCCGAGGCCCCGAGCGCACTGCTGCCCGTGATTTCGACAGCGAGATCGCGTCCGCGCCCACGCAGGTCCAGAGCCAGCGCGCCCAGGGCCAATGGGACTGCGGCGAAGACCGCGACCAGGAATCCGTGGTCGGCCAACGCGAGGGCCGCGAAGGCGAACACGGACGCGACGGCGGCGTACGCGAGGGCGAACCGTTCGGCGAGTCCGGTGCGCGGGTAGCGCGTCCCTTTCCGGTAGTCGAGGGCGGCGAGGCGAAGGGGGTGCCGGGTGAGAAACGCGGCAAGCGCCGCGATCCCGAGACAAAAGCCGGAGGCCGAAGGAACGAGGACGAGACCCAGGATCACTGGCTCGAGAAGGAAACTCCAGGCGCCATGCTCGATGGGAAGAGCCACCGGCTTAAGGGCCACGGAGGAGAGCGCGGCGGGTCGCGGGACCGCTCGCGTCAAATCAACCGGGGCATCCATGCGATGCAGTCTGTCGCAGATGCCCCGGTCAGCGCCATGACGCGCGTCATGTTGCCCACGCGCGTCGCCTCTGAACTGCTAGGCCACGAGGGATCTCACGAGGCCGGCGTATACCTCCACCGCCTCGTGAAGATCGGCCTTTAGGATGTACTCGTCCGAGGTATGGGCGTCGTGGATCGAGCCCGGGCCGAACAGCATCGGCTGGCCCCACGCGCCGAGGTAGGGGATGTCCGTCCCAAACCGAACCACGATCTCACCGCGCCCGAACCCCGGAATCACCTTCATGTGGATGGGCTCGCTCGTCGAGCCCAATTCAATGCTCGCGCGATCGCCCGCGATCTTCTGCACCGAGGCGTGAATGTCCGCCGAAGGGGTAACCGTGCGGAACATGACCTCGGCCGAGGCCCTCGGCGGAATGATGTTCGCTTTGAGGCCGCCGTGGATCGTGCCGATGTTCATGGTCGTCGGTCCCAGAACCGGATCCGCCGGCCAGGAGTGCGCGCGAAGCGCCGCCAGAACGTCGAGAAGCTTCAAGACGGCGGAATCGCCCAGCTCCGGATAGGCCGCGTGCGCGGCGCGACCCTCGGCATTGAGGGTGATCCGCAAGACGCCCTTCCCCGCCACCGCCTGCTTGAACTCGGTCGGCTCGGCGTTGATGATGAATCGGTTCCGGCCCGGCGTGGTGTTCGCGACCTTCGCGCCATCGCCGCCTTCCTCTTCACCGACGAGGAAGAGCAGGCCGAAATCCCGGACGCCTTCCGACTTCAGCTTGAGCGCGGCGAAGATCTGCGATGCGATGAGGCCCTTTGCGTCGCAAGCTCCGCGGCCGAGGACACGATCCGCGGTCTCGCTCGATCCGATGTGGGGCGGAACACAGTCGAGGTGGGTCGACAGCGTGACCAGAGGATCGCCGACGCGCGCGATGACGTTGAAGCGTCCCGGCGAAACAATCTGACGCTCGACCGCGAAACCGGCGCCTTCGAGAGTCGACGCCACGGCCTCGCACACCGGTCCTTCCTCCCACGTGGTCGAGGGAATGTCGATCAGGGCGCGGAGGAGGGCGACGGGGTCGTTGAGAGGCAGGGTCACGGGCACCAGCCTACCTGCTTCGACCGGCCAAGGGCTCGCTAAGATTCGCGGGCGATGGGAATGTCCGCGGGGTCGTTCACGGAGGCGAGCGCGGGCCTTCAGGCGGCGCTCACCGGCGGGACGCGAAAGGCCATACTCGATGAAGTCTCGAAGGCGAAGACCTTCGATCGGGCCGCGCGGCATCTGCGCGACTTCATGCGGGCCCATCGATTCGATGCCGGCGGAACCGCGCTCTTCTCGGGACGCTGGGTGAAGCACCTCGATCATGTGACGCGCGGCGAGGGGCTCCACGCGCTGCATGACTGGGACGGAAAAGCCGATCGGTTCAACGACGACACCATCCCCGTGGAGGTGACGAACTTCGTGGAGCGCATGATCCGCCCGAAGGATCACGCCGAGGGGCGTTTCGTCCTGGCCCTCCTGCTCGACTACTACCTTGCCCACCTTCTCGGACTGCTGGCACTGCGAGCCTGGGACGAGGGCGATGCAAACAGGAATCTCTCCACGATCTCCCTCCTTCTCACGGCCCTTCAAGGGCCCGAGGGAGGCGGCCAGGTATTCGCGCGCAGCGCGGAGACGTTGATTCTCATCGCGACATCGCACTTCGAGCCGGATGTGACCGCCTACGACCGTCTGCTCGCGAAGATCGAGACGCTCGACGAGCCCCATCGCCTGACGCTTTCGCGGGCGCACGCGAAGATCCTGGGTTGCCATCTGCGCTTCGGTCTCGAGGTCACATGCGCGGGGGACATCGCGGCGCTTCGGGACGACAACGTCCCCGACTATCCCTGGCTTGGCTTCGCCCTGAGAACGCTTCTCGAGGCGTACGCGGCCTGCGCGGGGTCAGAAGAGACCACGGCGGAACGTCAGGGAATCAGTGAGGCTCTGCTGATCGGCCTCATGCCGGACGCGTCCGCGTTCCTGGGAACTCGTGCTCCCGAGGCGCTCGCGTCACGCGTATCCGATCTGGCGAGAATCCGCGAGTTGTTCGCGAGGCATCGCCCAAACCTCCTGGCCGACTTCGCCACGCACCGGCCCGCCCTTACCGAGTACTCACCGCTCTCGTTCACCTTCAACTTCCCGCACAACCTCGTGAAGGGCATCGTGGTCGACGCGGCACGGCGCGGAACTCCGTGGCCTCTCGCGCTCGAGGATCTTGTTACCGCCCTGCCCCGCGCGGAGGAACTCGACATCGCCCGCCGCTCCCTCGCCACGACGCTCATGGGTTATGCGCTCGCGAGTCCCGACACCATCCGTGGGCGGCCGCATCCGGCGATTGTCTGCGACCCCGCCGCGGGACTGCGTGCGTTCGACGCGACGATCCAGCAGCTCGCAGCGATCGGCTGAGGGTTGGTAGTGGTAGGACGGGGTTGCTTCGTCGACCTCTTCCGGTCGCCCTCCTGCTGAGAACCCGTTCGAGAACGCCCCATTTCAGCCGGTTTCTGAAGTTGGCGTTTGGCCCCGA
>CAZBTT010000298.1:0-6243 GCA_964494295.1 uncultured Acidobacteriota bacterium | reverse complement strand
CGTCGCCCAGATCATCACTTTCGGGACCATGAAGGCGAAGGCCGTGGTGCGCGACGTGTCCCGCGTGCTGGACCTTTCTTTCACCGACAGCGACCGCATCGCCAAGATGGTGCCGGCCGACCTTGGCATGACGCTCGAGAAGGCCCTTCAGGATTCGCCGGCGCTCGCCGACGCCTATAAGAAGGAAGAGCTGACCAAGCGGGTCATCGACATCGGCAAGAGGCTTGAAGGCACCACGCGCCACGCGTCCACTCACGCGGCCGGCGTCGTCATCTCGCCCGTGCCGCTCGCCACACTCGTCCCGCTCTACAAGTTCCCGGGCACCGAGTCCGTCGTCACCCAGTTCGACATGAAAGGCGTCGAAGAGATCGGCCTCCTCAAGATGGACTTCCTGGGCCTCTCCACGCTGACGCTGATCGACCGCTGCGTGAAGATGATCGAAGAGCAGACGGGCGAGAAGATCGACCCCTCGCTTCTGGAGGACGGCGACAAGAAGACGTACGAGCTTTTCTCCACCGGCAAGACGAACGGCGTGTTCCAGTTCGAGTCGGATGGCATGAAGGATGTCCTGCGTCGGTTCAAGCCCGATCGCCTCGGCCATCTCACGGCGCTCAACGCCCTGTACCGGCCGGGCCCGATGCAGATGATCGACGACTTCGTCAAGCGTCGGCACGGGCAGACCAAGGTCACGTACGAACATCCGTCGTTCGAGACGATCCTGGGCGAGACCTACGGCATCATGGTCTACCAGGAGCAGGTCATGCAGATCGCGGCCGCCATCGCGGGCTTCACGATGGGCGAAGCCGACATGCTCAGAAAGGCCATGGGCAAGAAGAACGCCGCGGTCATGGCGGCCCAGAAAGACAAGTTCGTGGGCGGCTGCGTCGCCAACAAGGTGGCGGTGGCGAAGGCCACGAAGATCTGGGACCACATCGAGATGTTCGCGGGCTACGGCTTCAACAAGTCGCACTCGGCGGCCTACGCGTGGATCGCGTATCAGACCGGGTACCTGAAGGCGAACTATCCGGCGTTCTTCGTGGCTTCGCTCCTCACGATGGAAAAGGCGAACGCCGACAAGCTGGTGGCCTACAGCACCGAGGCGCGCGACATCGGACTCAACGTCCTCCCGCCGAACGTGAACTCGTCTCTCGTCGACTTCACGGTCGAGAACGGCGGGGTTCGGTTCGCGCTTTCCGCCGTGAAGAACGTGGGCGAGGGCGCCGCCGAGTCGGTGGTGGCGGCGCGGAAGGAGGGGCCCTTCACGTCGCTCGACGACTTCTGTTCGCGCGTGGACATGAAAACCGCGAACAAGCGCGCGGTGGAGAGCTTCATCAAGAGCGGCTCATTCGATTCGGTCGAGCCGCGGCGTCACGTCCTGTTCGCTGGCCTCGAAGGCGCGCTCGACCGGGCGTCGCGTCTACGCGCCGATCGTGAAGCCGGCCAGTCGAATCTCTTCGGCATGATGGACGAGGACGGGCCCGCGCCGGTGGCGGCGGGGAGGAACACGCCCACCGACGTCCCGCGTTGGTCCGAAGGAGAGCGCCTCGCATTCGAGAAGGAGAGCCTCGGCTTCTATCTCTCAGGTCATCCCATCGAGCGCTACAAGGGCGAAATCAACGAGTTCGCGAGCGGCACGCTCGGCCGCCTCATTCAGGCGCGTCAACCGGGCGACGTGACGGTGATGGGCCTGATGTCGGGCCTGCGCCTGCTCAAGACGAAGAAGGGCGACCGCATGGCGGCCTGCCAGATCGACGACTTCGAGGGCAGCGTCGAGGCCCTGATCTTCCCCGAGGCCTATCGCCAGTGCGGGATGAAGCTCAAGGACGACGAGTCATTCCTGGTCCGCGGCAAGCTCGAGATGAAGGATGACGACGAGCGCCCGCGACTGATCGTCTCGGACATGACGCAACTCGATTCGGCGATGCGGATGATGGCGCGTTCGATCCGCGTGCGTGTCGATCTGGGCGTCCTTCCCGAAACGGCACTCGCGGGCGTGAAGCGCGTTCTGTCGAACCACCCGGGTGAGATCGCGGTGTCGATCGAAGTCCACCGGCCGGCGGAGTTCGTGGCCCTCGTCCGTGTCGAGGACAAGCTGCGCGTGAAGCTCACGGCGGATCTCGTCCACAACCTCGAGACGGTGACGGGCTCGGGGTCGGTTCGCCTGTCGCGCTCGGCCTGACCAACCGGTGGCTGAGTCCATCGGTTGGCTTTCCGTCGAAGCCACCGACCGGGCGGTCGCTTCGACAGGATCGCAGTACGGAGCTCGCTCAGCGACCGCGCTTCGACAATGCCGTGGCACGAACCGGTGGCTGAGTCCATCGGTTGGCTTTCCGTCGAAGCCACCGACCGGGTTCCGGTGACTGAGTCCATTGGTTGGCGTTCAGTCGAAGCGATCCTCGATACCTCCTCGCGTAGGATCCGCCGCGGGAGGAGCCCGTTCTTATGGCCGAGTTGAACCTGCGGGAATCGGAAATGATTCTCACGAATCTCTACGAGGTTCCGGGACAGCGCATTGTCGAGCACTTTGGCCTGGTCCATGGCGGAACGGTCCGCGCCAAACACTTTGGACGGGATTTCTTCGCGGGTCTGCAAAACGCGGTGGGGGGCGAGCTCAAGGCCTACACCGAGCTCATGGAGGAGGCGCGTGCCGAGGCGATCTCGCGAATGCGGGCGCAGGCGAGGGAACTCGGAGCGAACGCGGTGGTGGGGGTGTACTTCACGAGTGCGGGAGTGACATCGGGCGCGGTGGAGATCCTCGCCTATGGCACCGCCGTCAGAGTCGAAAAGGCCGGGAACGCTTGACCGGCGTCGACTGGGCGCTGGCATTCGTCGACGCCGCCCCGCTCATTCCGGTGGTTCTGATCGTCTCGGCGATCGGGGCCGGCTGGACGTTTGGGGGAAGGCGCCTGAGAGCGCTGCACCGGAGGATCCGGAGTCGCGAGGTGGCGATGTGTCGTCCAGTCACGACTGCGCCGTGGGTCGACGCCAGTCGGCCGGTGGCTGACGCCAGGCTCGCAGTCGGAACGGTGGTCGTCTCGATGGACGCGTTCCGGGGGGTACTCAGTGCCCTCCAAAAGTTGACAGGTGGGGAAGTAGCCCCTTATTCGACTCTTCTGGATCTGGCCCGCCGCGAAGCTCTCCTGCGGATGTACGAAAAGCATCCGAGGGCGGATGCGTTCGTCGCGTGCCGCATCATGACCTCGAGCCTGGAAGAAAGCGCGAGCTACGTTGAGGTCCTCGCGACGTCAACCGCGGTCCGATACGAGATCAGGTCATGATCGCCTACACCCATCGGGCGCTCACGGTGACGGCCGATGTTTCGGCGCCGGGCATCACCCGCGGATACCTGCGGGGGGCCGTACGCGCGTGCCTCGTGCTGACGGCGCTCTACTTCGGTGCGACTCTCCTGGCCTTCGCGGTCGCCTCGTCGGCGTCGGATGCCTGGGAGAGGGATTGGTTCGACTCAGGTGGTCCCGATCCCCTTTATCCCGAGGATACGGGCCGCGCCGCCAAGGTGCTTCATCGTCTGGTCGAGCCGCGCGAACTCCGGGTTCTGCGGTACCGGGTCTATTCGAGTCGTTCCGGAGGGCCGAACGCGTGGGCCAAGCCAGGAGGCGCGATCTTTGTCTCGGACGCCCTGTTGAAGGCGGTGAAGACGGAAATCGGCCTTGCCACAGTGATCGCCCATGAACTTGGCCACCATGAACGGCGGCACATCCTCAGTCGAATGAGCCGGGCGGTGTTCGTCGAGCTTCCCGGCCGTTTCGTCCTGGGAAAACTCAGGCTCAGGGTGGGGCAGGAGGCCGTTGGGCTTTTTGAGTTGAGCCACGGCCGAGAACAGGAGCATGAAGCCGACGACTTCGCGTTGCGGCGGGTGCACCGCGCCTACGGGACTCTCGACGGGGCGCTCGAGTTCTACGAATTCGTCGCCAGGCTGGAGCCGGAACATTCGAGCGCCGTGCGCTATCTGAGGACTCATCCGCTTACGTCGGAGCGACTCGATCGCCTGCGCCGCCTGAACGAAACCCTGGACGGTCGCTCCGCCGTGGCCGCTCCCGCTGCCGCACGGTGATCACATGGCCGCGATCGCCCAGTGGCCCCGGGCGAATCACGGGCTTACTTTGTAGACGACCCCGGCGAACGTCGACGATGGCTTGGACCCCCCGAGAGTCAGGGGAAAGCCGACGGCGACTTCGCGGGCGTCCTTCGGGACAGTGAAGGTGACGTCGAACTCAACCACCCCCTTTCCCGGCTTGACCGGACGCGTGATTGGCGAAACGAGGAATTGTCTGCGCTCGGCGTCCGCCGTTATGAGCAACGCCAAATGTCCTGGTTCCGTCCCGAGAAGGTCGTAGCGAATTCTCGCCTTGAACACCACCTGGGCGCCGGATTTCAAAGCGGCACCCTTCGCGGGAGAGATCGACTCAATCTCCACCGTGCCCGCGCTTGGGTAGGTGGGGCGATCGCCATCGATGTCGAACAGGACACTGCAGGGCGCGCCTCGCTGGCAGGCCATCTGCCCCTCGCGAAGCACCTTGCCGCCGGGGCCTTCCGGAGTCGAGACTGCGGCCGTTACACCGATAAAGCGCTGCAGGTAAGGAGTCGCCGCATCATTCGGCCGCTCCGCGGTGCTCTTGATGGCTGTGACCTTGCCCCCTTCGATGAGAACCAGCACCGGCTCTCTGAGCCTCTCGGTGCTCGGTCCTGGCGCCACCAGAATGCGAAGGCGCGCTACCTCACCGGTGTCGCCGATGACGACCACCGACGTGCCGGACGAGGCTTTGCGTTCCACAACCGTGTCCGCTCGCCGAGTCTGTGGGCTATCGAGGATCTTCTGGAGCTCCTGGCCACGGTAGGACCATGTGCGGAATTCACGCACTGCGTTCCAGATGGATGACGCCTGCGCGCTCCGTCCCTGTTTCTGTCGAACCAGACCCAGCGAATAGCCCGCATTCGCCAGCAGGCCGCTCTCCCAGGCCGCCTTCAGATAGCGCTCCGCCGTCGGAAGGTCGCCCGCCTCCAAAGCCGCGTCGCCAATCAGCAGCCAGGCCTCGCTCAAACGCCGGCTCCAATAGACGAACGAGCTTCGGTAGTTGGCTTTCGTAATGCCATCGACGTTCTTCTGGACGGCAGTGAGATCGGCCTTCGCGAGCCGCGAGGCCGTCGCCGGGTCGCGGATCTCCGCGAAGCCCAGCGCCGTTCCGATGCTCATGCCGTCCCTCCGACCGAGAGCTTCAGCCTTTTCCCAAGCCCTCCGCGCGTCGGCCCCCTCCCCCGTTCGCGCGTATGCCCAGCCTAGGGCGACCCAGTTGTCGACGTCCGCGCCGTCGATGGCAAGGCTCTTGTTCCAGTATTCGATCGCCGCGGCATGGCGGCCTTGCGTCACCCGGAGGCGGGCAAGCCGCGAATAGGACCATTCCTTGAACGGCGCGACCTCGATCTGCTTGAGCAGATCCTTCTCGGCTTCGTCGTCTCGATCCACTTCGAACAGCGTGTAGGCGCGCTCGGCGTAGGCCTGTTCGTGGAATGGGTCGGCTTCGACCGCCTTTGTGAAGGCGGTGATGGCCTCTTCGTCTCGCCCGGCCCCGCGCAGAGCCAGTCCGAGATCCAGATAGACGTCCTTCAACTTGGGATCGGCGGCGCTCGCTCGCTCCAACAGGTCCACAGCCTTCGTCCATTCCTTCCGTTCCCTCGCGGCCTTCGCATCTTTCTGCAGGGACGTGGCGGAAAGAGCGGCCGTGACGATCGGGCCGATGATGAACTCCTGCTCTCGATCCGTGTCAACGGACTTCTTGAAGGCCTGATACGCGGCGAGCTGATCGCGCGAAAGGAAGGGCTGAGGGAAGCGAATGACCCGGTTGACCCTCAGGGCCCGACCCTCGACGGAGTACTTCGAGGCAACGCTTGCGAACGGTCGATCGAGCGAAACCGAGAGGGGTGGGCGCGCTGTCACCCCCTCCGGCAATTCCACCGAAGCGGTCAGGGTGACCTCGGACGCGGCGAACTGAGCAAGTCTGGTGGCCGTGACATCGTCATCGGGCTCGAGGATGGACGGCCCCATGTCGGGTATCCACAGTTTCCATTCCTTCGTGGAGTCGATCCCGGTGATGTCCCTCTCGAAATCGAACTCGAACCAAAAGGGGCTGACAAGATCGGAGAGGTCCGATGTCTGCACGCTCTTCACGCGCGCGTCCTTCCACGTTCGAGCCAGAATGCCCTTGACCACCTCGGGATACTGCTCTC
>CAZBTT010000297.1:0-6246 GCA_964494295.1 uncultured Acidobacteriota bacterium | reverse complement strand
GGTCGAGAAGCTCGGCGGTCGGCTGAGCCTGTCGAAAGGCGGGGACGATCGCGCCAAAGAGAAAAAGGGCGGCGCCGAGGACCGCGACAGCGCCGGCGGCGACGGTCCTGAGTGGATCGGGACGGATCGCGGTCGCGAGACACGCGATCGCCGCGAGGACGAAGAAGGTCCGCATCGCGAAAACGACCGTCGTGGAGGGAGAGAAGGGCGCGGGCAACATCGGAAACCAGGCCGCGCCGATCAGCAGGAGCGCCACGACGACGGTGAGCGCGCGCAGCAGCCGGGGGGACGGCTTCCCCATCGCGAGATACGCGCCGATGACGATCGAGAGAGGCGGAAGAAGCGGAAGGAGGTAGTAGTCGATCTTGCCCCTCGAAAGCGAAAGAGGGACGAGCATCAACATGGACCAAACGAAAAGGATGCGCAGGATCTTCGGAGAACCGGCCCTCCAGGCGAAGAGAATCGCGGGCGGAGCCAGGATCGACCAGGGCAGACCCTCGACCGCGTAGATCGCGAAGTAGTACCAGAAGGGCTGGGCCGCGTCGTAGGTAGGGGCCGCGAAACGCTGCAGATTCTCGCGCAGGAAAAACCACTTGAGCGGCTCCACGCCTTCGCGCAGGTAGACGAACCAGAACCAGACGAGGCCGATGACGAGGGCCGCGACGGTTCCGCCGAGTCCGTGCGGCGTGAAGATCCTCGGCAACCGGCGCTCGATCAGGCCGAAGGCCAGGAGCAGGGCCCCGAAGAAGATCCAGCCGATCGGACCCTTGGCCAGGAAGCCGAGGCCAAGAATCGACCCGCAGACCAGAAGCCAGCGCTGGTTCGACTCCGTCTCGGCTCGGAGGTAGGCAGCACCCGCGGCGAACGTGAGAAGAGTGAGGAGCATGTCCGACATCGTGAGCCTCGCGAAACTCACGAAGGCGTAACTCGTCGCGAGTATGGCGGTGGCCAGGAAGGCGGCGGTGTTCCCGGTTTCCGATCGACGGCCCGGGGCCTCGGGTGCGATCAGTCGCCTCGTGTCGAAGAATGTGAGAGCGAGGGTCAGAAGGGCCAGAAGCCCCGCCACGAGCCGGCCCGCGAAGAGGCCGGGGCCGAAGAGGTCGAAGCTGAGGGCGAGCAGCCAGTAGGTAAGAGGCGGCTTGTCGTAGAACGGCTCGCCTCGATAGTAGGGAACGAGCCAGTCGGACCGCTCCACCATCGCGCGCGCGGCATCGAGGAAGTAGATCTCGGCCCGTTCGATGGGCGCTTCGCCGAGGCCTATGAAGAAGGCAGCGGCCGCCAGCGCCATCAAGGCACCCAGGCGCCAGAGGGAACGGGCGGTGTCCGCGGATCCGGTTGAAGTCAAGAAACGGACGCCCTTCTATGAAGCCAGCGGTGTCTTCTTGAGATGGAGCTGACCGCAGGCGGCGAGGACGTCCTGGCCACGCGGCTTCCGCACCGACACCGGAATGCCCGCGTCGAGGAGGATGCCCTCGAATCTCGCCACCTGCTCTTTTCGTGGCGCCTCGAAGGGAATGGGACCCGCGGGATTGAGGGGAATGAGATTCACCTTGCCGTTCCGGCCCCGAAGCAGGCGCGCGAGGGCGTGGGCGTGTTCATCCTTGTCGTTCACATCCCGCAGGAGAACGTACTCGTACGTCACCCGCCCCCCACGCGGAGAAGGATAGGAGTCGGCGGCTGCGATGACGTCCTTGAGCGCGTACTTGTTCTCGATGGGCATGAGTTCGCCGCGAAGTTTCGAGGTTGGCGCGTGAAGCGAGATCGCGAGATTCGGGCGCACGGGTTCGAGCTTCAGTTTTTCGAGGGCGGGGAGGATTCCCACGGTCGAGAGAGTCAGCTTCTTGGGGGTGATCGCGAAGGCTTCGGGGTCCATGAGGATGCGGAGCGCGGCCATCGTGTTCTCGTAGTTGAGAAGCGGCTCGCCCATTCCCATCACCACCACATTCCATGGCCGCTCGTCACGCGGCGAGGCTTTGGCGGCCTCGTCCATCACCTCGGCCACCTGCGAGAGGATTTCCCAGGGTTTGAGGTTGCGCTTGTAGCCGCTGATCCCGGTCAGGCAGAAGGCGCATTTCACGGGACATCCGGCCTGGGTCGAGATACAGATGGTCTGGCGTTTCGGTTCGGGGATGTAGACGCTCTCAATGGTGGCCCCGTCATCGCAGCGGAAAAGCGTCTTGATCGTCCCGTCGGTCGAAAACTGCCGGTCGTCCACCGCGATTCGCCGGATTTCGTGACCGGCGGACAGGGTGTCCCGCAGGGCGCTCTTGAGGTTCGTCATGGCCGCGAAGCCCCGAGCTCGTTTCGCATAAAGCCAGGAATAGATCTGGGCGGCCCGGAAAGCCGGCTCGCCCTTGGCCGTCACCACGGCCTCGATTTCGGCCAGGGAAAGGCCGAACAGGTTCATCGTGGGTGACGGATTCATGAGTTCTTATACTCGACCGGAGCCTTGATGGCCTTGATCGGCCGTTCGCGCCAGCAGCCGCTCCCGGCCCCAGGTCGCGTGTTCCCGGACGATGGGGTCTTCATCCTCGAGCAGCGTATCGAGCAGCGCCAGATGGTCCCTCGACCCCGCGTTGCCGATCGCCACCGCGACGTTGCGGAGCAGACCGCGGCGTTTTGTGCGCTTGATCGGGTTCTTGCGGAACCTCGCCTGAAAGCCCTCCGGCGTGAGTGTCGCCAATTCTTCGAAGGAAGGCGCGACGTTCCCGGGCCGCGGTTCGAACGCAGCGCCTCCCGAGACTCTTCTCTTTCGGTTCCACGGGCAGACGTCCTGGCAGATATCGCAACCGAAAACCTGCCGGCCCATCAAGCCGCGAAGTTCCGGGTCGATCGTGTCCTTCACTTCGATGGTCAGGTAGCTGATGCAGCGGCGGGCGTCGAGAACGTAGGGTTCGGGGAATGCCTGGGTCGGACAGGCATCGAGGCAGACGCGGCAAGTTCCGCAGATGTCGGTCATCGGCGCGTCGGGCGCGATGTCGAGATCCGTGATGAGAACGCCGATGAAGAACCAGGACCCGAGCGTCTGGTTGAGCACGCAGGTGTTCTTGCCGTAGCTCCCAAGGCCCGCGGCCACGGCGTACGCCTTTTCCGCGACCGGCCCCGTGTCCACATAGGCGCGCGATTCGAAAGCGCCAAGATTCATCCCGATAGAGGCGCGCAACGCCTCAAGTCGCTTGCGAACCACGTCGTGGTAGTCGTCGCCCCATGCGTAGCGGGCGATCCACGCGGCGTCTTCCGGACCCTCGGTTGAGTAGGCGTGGGGGGTGTCGTACTGCAGGGCGGAAACGATGACGGTTTTCGCCCACGGAAAGGCCACAGTCAGATCCGACCGACGGTCGGTCTGATCGGTCAAATAGTCCATGATCCCGGCACGGCCTTGTTCCACCCACTTCGAAAAATGCGCGAGGACAGGGGGAGCCTCTGCGGCCGCAATACGGGTCTGGTCGAAACCCGCTTCGTGCGCGAGCCTGCGGACCATCGCAGCGAGAGAGGAGGGCGGGTTCAATGGTTCGGGCAAGGGAGATGGGGGTTCAAAGTTAGAATTGCGGACTTCCCCACCCGCGAGCTTACTGAAGCAACGAAGGCTCAACGGGTCAGACTTAAGGACTGATCGATGAAACCCGCTCTCCACAATCCTGCCGGCCGGCTGTTTCTTGCCGTGACCCTCGCGTTGTGCGTCGTTTCGGAGACGCGGGCCCAGGACCCTCAGGCCTCACCCACGCCCGTCGACGAAAAGGCGCGGCAGCGCGCCGAACGCGATGCGAAGAAGGCGGCGGAGCAGGAGGAGAAGGCCCTCCGTGCCGCGGCCGAGAAGGAGCGCAAGGAAGCCGAAGCCGCCGCCCGCGAACGGGAGAAAGCTACCGCGCGTCTCGCCGAGCAGGAGCGAAAGATGAGCGGCGCGGCCGCGGAGCCGGCGCCCCAGGGAGAGGCGCTCACCCCCGAGCAGCAGCGGATGCTGAAGGCCGAGGAGAAGGCGCGAACCGAGGCGGAAAAGGCCCGCAAGAAGGAAGAAGACCGCGCTCGGGCGCAGGAGGCCAGGGACGCAGAGCGCCGGCGCAAGGACGAGGAACGGGCACAGCGCGAGGCCACCAAAGCGAGAGAAGCCGAAGACAAGGCACGCGCGGTCGCCCTGAAGCGGGAGCAGGAGGAAGCCGACCGGGCCGCGCGAAGCGCTCGTTCGTCTTCTCCATCGGAAGCCGCGCCTTCCGCGGATCTGCCCGTCGCTTCGAGCCCCGGACTTCCGCTCGGCCCCGGCGTTCCCCTCACCAAGGACGAAGAGAAACGTCGGCGCGAACTGGTGAAGCAGATCGAGAAGGCCCGCGCCGAACGCGACCGTCTGAACCGCGAGGCCGAGGAGGCCGAGGGCATCGCCCGAGCCGCCCGGAACGCGGCGAACGACGGCCAGCGCGCCTACGAGGCTCTCGCCACGGGCCTCGATGTCGAGGATGTGGCCGCCCCGGCCACGGTCAGCGAGGCGGATCAATCGAAACGTAATCGCTTCATGACCAAAGCGGACGTCAAACAGGCGGACGTCGCGAAAACCGCGCCGCAGACCGCGCCGGACCCGTTGCGCATCGCCCTCGATCTCAAGAATCCCGAGGCCGAGGCGCGTGAACGGGCGGCCTTTGCCCTGGCATCCCTCGGGCCCGACGCTTTGCCCGCCACGCGTGCGCTCATGGCGGCGCTGACCGACGCGAACCCCGCGGTGCGGGTGGCGGCGGCGCAGGCGCTGGGACGAATCGGCCCGGGGGCTTCTGCCGCGATTGCGCCGTTGTCGGCGGCGCTCACCGATCCCGATCCCGCGGTGAAGAACGCCGCTCAGGCCGCCCTCCTCGCGATCCAGGGGCGTTAGCCCCTTCGACAACCGAACGGATCGCCGTCGCGCGTGTCTTTCCCTCGGCGAGACCGTTCTTCATCGCGATGACTTTTGCGCACTTCAAGAGGACTTCTCGAATGACGATGATCCAGGTCCGACGCACGATTGTCCTACCCGGCTCTTGGGCCCTACTCGCTCTTGTGGCTCTCATTCCCACGCCCGCCCAAGCGCAGACCCAGGGCGACACGGTCACGGCTGACTCACGGCTACGCGCGCTCTACACCGAGGAGTGGAATTGGCGGCAGCGCGAACTGGGGCGGGGCGAAGGCGGCCGCTTCGCTCGGGTCGATGCGGCGTCTCAGGACACTCGACTCGCGTATTGGACCAAAGCCCTCGCGGCACTCGACGCTATCCCCTTCGACCAGCTCTCGCCGGAAGAGAAAGTGAACGCGCGGGTGTTCCGTGCCTCGCTCCAGGCCCTGGTGAACGACGCCAGATTCCGCCTTTACGAGACGCCTTTCAACAGCGATACCTTTTTCTGGACTTCCTTCACGCCCCTCCAGGGCCTCGCGACGGTCGAGGCCTACCGGGCGTTCCTGGCCCGCCTTCGCGACGTGCCGCGCCACTTCGACGAGCAGGTAGCGAATATGCGCGCTGGTCTCGCGCGCGGCTTCAGTGTGCCTCGCGTCTCGGTCGTCGGGCGCGACGCAACCATCGAGCCGTACCTCAAGACGGACGCGACCCATCCGCTGTTCGTGCCATTCACGCGGATGCCTGCGACGATCCCCGCGACAGACCAGGAAGCGATGCGCGCCGAAGCCGCCACGGTGATCCGCGACATCGTCGCCCCGGCCTACGAGCGGCTGCTCGCCTTCATGCGGAACGAGTACTTGCCAAAGACTCGAACCACACTCGCCGCGGTAAAGATGCCCGACGGCGAGGCCTACTACCAGGCCATGATCGAGAAGTTCACGACGCTCAAGCTCACGGCCAGGGAGATCCACGACATCGGACTCAAGGAGGTCGCGCGCATCGAGGCCGAAATGGTGGCGACGAAAGAGCGGGCGGGCTTCAAGGGCTCGATGGCGGAGTTCTTCCAGTTTCTCCGCACCGATCCACAGTTTTACGCGAAGACGCCACGCGAGCTTTTGTCGTACTCGTCTTACGTTTCGAAGAAGGCGGACCTGAAACTCGGAGCGACGATCGGTTTCCTTCCCCGCCGCCGTCACGGAATCGTGCCCGTGCCGGCGGCGCTGGCCCCGATCTACACGGGCGGGCGCGGTGGTCTCGAGGCGTGCCAGATGAATACCTACAACCTGCCCGCGCGCACGCTCTACACGCTGCCGGCGCTGACGCTGCACGAGTGCACGCCGGGGCATAGCTTTCAGGCCGCGCTGGCTCTCGAAGGGCCGGAACGCCCGCCCTTC
>CAZBTT010000296.1:4508-6264 GCA_964494295.1 uncultured Acidobacteriota bacterium | reverse complement strand
ATAGTAGGCCGTCGGGCCTGCCCGACGGAGTGCGTGGGGCTCGTGCATCACGTCGGCCGGCTTGGCGGGCATCACGGCATCGAGCATGCCTTGTCTGGCCGCCGCCAGCGGGACGTCGACGTGGTTGACCGTCTTGCCGAGCACGTCCGAGAGGGTGCGTGCCATCTCGGCGCACGTCAGCGCCTCGCCCCCGGTGATCGGGTAGACCTTGTTCTCGTGCCCCGCCTCGGTCAGCGCCTTGGCGCCGATGAGCGCGATGTCGCGCGCATCGACCCAACTCACCCTGGATTCGCCGAGCGGCAGGTAGAACGCGCCTTGGCCGCGAATCGCGTCCGCGAACATCATCATGTTCTGCATGAAGAAGGTCGGCTGCAGGAAGGTATAGGGAATGCCGGTAGCCTTGACTTCTTCCTGGCTCCTGCCGTGCCAGCGCCCGATTTCGACACCTGCCTCCGGCCCGGCACCGATGCCGGTAGACATCACGAGATGCCTGACACCGGCCTGCTTGGCCGCCTGGATCGCTGCCGATTTCATCGCAACCTGATCGAGATGCAGCGGGGTGACCAGAAACAACCTCTCGACACCCTCCATGGCCCGGGACAATGAGGCGGGTTGTTCCAGATCGCCTTGCACGACCTGGACCTTCGGCCCCAGCGCGGCCATGGCTTTGGCCTCGTCCCGGGCCAGCACCCGGACGGCGGCTCCGTCCTTCACCAGGAGCCGCGTCACTTCGGCACCGATATTGCCCGTAGCTCCGATTACCAGGATCATTTTTCGACCTCCAAGAGATTGCATTCAGAACATTGAGACCGCCGCGGCCTCAACCGCGGGGCTTCAGGTCCAAGCGGGCGATTGAGCTGGAAAGGCGTGGTCATCTGGCGGCCAGAGTCTCGCGCATCGTGCGCATTGCAGCTAGAACCGCGTCCGCCTCCTTCTTCCCCAACCCTCGAAAGGCGTCCGACTGTATGGCGTCGACCACCCGGTGGATGGCGGCGAGGTGGGGCGTGGCGGCGCGCGTGGGGTAGAGCTTGTGGGCCCGGCGATCCGTGTGGTCGGGACGCCGCTCCACCGTTCCCGCCTGGGCGAGCTGATCGATGAGGCGGGCCAGGGTGATGGGCTGGATCTCCATCATCTCGGCGAGATCGACCTGCCGGATGCCCTCGTTCCTGGAAATGTGCACCAGGGCCTTCGCTTGCATGGGGGTGAGGGTGCTGCCTTCGAGCCGGTTGCGAAACGCCCGGCGAAAGAGCCGGGACACGTCGGCAAGAAGGAACCCGAAACCGTCCTGAGTCGACTTCATATTCACCATATATAGTAAGCTTAGCGTACTATATGAGGCAAGGGCATGGAGATCGCTGAGTCGCCGCGACGGGTTTCGGGGCAGGTGGCCCAGGCCCTCATCGCCTTCGTTCTGCTGTCGGGACGGACCGACACCGCGTTCGCAAGTGAAAAGCTCACGCTGCTTCCCTTCTGGAGCCCCCGCCTCGAGGCCGCCCGTTTCGGCCCCGCCAACGAGGAATTCGCCTGGGTGGGCTGGATCGGAGCCACGGTCCATTTTGCCGAACAGGGGAAGTGGACGGCGTATTTCAATCCCCAGGTTGAGACCATCCTTGGACACCGCGTCCGCTCATTCGAGGCGGTTCAGGCCAACTATTCACTCGAGCTGGGTGTCAGTCGCGAGTCCGGCCCGAGAACCTTTTCGGGATTCTTCCCCCACGTTTCGGGCCATGTCCAGGACCGCGACAAGGTACGGGCG
>CAZBTT010000296.1:0-4498 GCA_964494295.1 uncultured Acidobacteriota bacterium | reverse complement strand
CTACGAAGCACCGTGGCCCGATCGCTGGAATCGTCGCGGCGTCATGGCCGCCTCCCTGGCCGTGGCCACCCTCTCGTCGGGCGTCGAGTACAACTGGGAGGCGCGCTTCTCCGGGGACATCGACGTCCTGCGAAAGGACGACCGTGGCCTCTTCGTTCTCCTCGACCTCCGACGTGTCGGCGCTGAGCCATCCTCCACCTTCCCGCGAAGCCGCCTGACGGACATTCGCCTCGAACTTGGGGTGCGAAACTGGCGGCCGACCTCTCAATTCGCTCTGTTCGTGGGGTATCAACGGCGCAGCGACGCCTTGATCCCCTCGGCCCTCGTCATCAACCGCGCGCTCTTCGGCTTCCGGCTCCACGGCCAGCGCCGCCCCGAGGCCGCGGCCCCTCCCCTTCCCTGAGCCCCCTTCAATTTCGCACCCTAGCAGAGAGTCAAATGCCCTGGATCCATTTCACGGATGAAGCGGACGCAACCTGTCAAATTGCAGTCGGCCCATGCGCAGGTGCCTTCGGCCCGGGGAAGCGTCGCGGACATCCTACAAACTCAAAGTGTCGCGCCGAAGGCGATGTCGTCGGCCCGGGGCGGATCGCGCTGGGCACGGTCACTCTGCGCCAGAATTGCGGAGCGCATTCGCCGCGGTCCCGCCCTCGATGATGGGCAACAGATCGAGAACCGAAAGGGGGCCGTCAGCGGCCCTTGGTCTCCGAGACCAGCTCGCCGCCCCATCGCTGGATCGCTTCCGCGACGTGGCCGAACGCACGCCCGCGCCTGGTGAGGGAATAGCGCACGCGCACCGGCGGGCCCGGCTCGACCTCGCGGTCCACGATGCCGCGCGCCTCGAGGTCCTTCAGGCGCGACGACAACGTCTTCGCCCCGACGCCGTGAGCCTTCTCCTCGAGTTCACCAAAACGAAGGTGACCGGCGGCGAGCAGGCCGAGGATCAGGCCGCTCCAGGGACGCGCCAGCACGTCGATCGCGGTCTGGAAGGCGCGGCAGTGCGGGTCGATCGGTTTCTTCATCGCGAGGCTTCGCCCGAGAGGACGCGACTTTCCATAACGCAGCAACTTGACACCTTTGCAGCTTTTATCTTAGCGTTACTTTCCAAAAGGAAGCTAATACCCCAACGACATCACTTTTGGCACGGAGAGATAAGGGGAGAGACATGTTCAAAAAACGGATTGAGAGGTTCGCGACGGGGACTTCGGTCCGGCCGGGCGGAAGCGGCTCGCGCATGACGGTTTCCAGCATGTCGAAAATCCCCGCTCTCGAACGACCCGGAGGACCGGCCCCGGTCGTCCCGGGCCGATTCGTCCTCGCTCACGAGGCCCGCAAGGCCCGGGCCCGCCTGTTTCCATCGACCCTCTTCTATCCGGCGCAGTTCCTCATCATCGCCGGCCTCGCGCTTCGCACGACCGGAGCGGGGCTCGTCGCCGTCTCCGTGATCCTGGGGCTCGCCTCGTGGACGCTCGTGGAGTACCTAGCCCATCGCTACATCCTCCACGGTAGGTTCCCCGACGGTCCCGGGATTCGCCACTTCCTGCATCGACAGTTCGATCATCTCCATCTCGCGCATCACGCCCGGCCGTGGGACGGGAACCATGTGAACGGAACGCTGAAGGACACGTTCGTTCCCTGGGCCATGTTCATGGGGCTCGCTCTTCTCGTCGGGCCGCTCGCGGGCCCGCCAGTGTTCGTCGCCGCCCTGATGCTCGGATACGTCCTGGAAGAGTGGGTGCATCATGCCGTCCACTTCCACAACTTCAGGAGTCCCTACTTCAGGTACATCAAAAAGCACCACCTGTTTCATCACAGCCCACGCGGATCTGAGGTAGGATTCGGGCTGACAAGCGGAGTCTGGGACGCCGTCGCGGGCACGAGGATCGCGAAGCATGATCGGGACCGCCTCTACGGCCGCGCCGCGTAGCGGGGGCGATGCTACTCGCCTTCTTCCCCGTTTTCGAAACCCGCCTCGTGCGGCTTGGCATAGCCATCTGCTACGACCGACATTTCGAAGGTGTGATGAGCGCGCTCGCGGAAAACGGCGCCGAACTCGTGTTGTCGCCCGCGGTCACCTTCGGAGCGAAGTCGCGACGCATGTGGGATCTCGAGTTTGAAGTAGATGCGGCGCGACACAATCTCTACATCGGCGGTTCCAACCGGCGTGGGGTTGAGCCTCCGTGGACGCAGGAGTACTCTGGCGCGAGCTATTTCGCGGGTCCTGATGGCGTTGTGGCAAACGTCCCTTCGCCCACACCCGAGTCCATCAATCGCCTTTCGCGCCCGCCTCCTCCTTCAATGCGCCGGCCGGGCGCCCACCGCCGCTCCGCGGTCGCCCGGATGGACTGCCAAACCGCGCTTCTTTCGCTTACGCTCTTCTCCGTTTTTTCATCACATATCGCGGGCCTGTCATCGACCGTGAGAAGGTCCGGGCAGTGGACTGGAATTTCCTGGGCCTTCGGTATGAATCTGGGTGGCCCGTACGCTGGAACCGCCGGGGTGGCTTTTCGGCCTCCGCGGCCGTGGCGACCTTGTCCTCCGGCGTCGAGTACAACTGGGAGGCGCGTTTTTCCGGCGACCTCGATCTGATACGGCGGGGGCGCCACGCGCTCTTCTTCCTCGCCGACTTCCGTCACGTGGGCGCCGAGGCGACTCCGGCCTATCTCCGAGACAGCGTGACGGACTTTCGCGGCGAGATCGGCTTCAGGCGCTGGCAGGAAAACTCTCAGTTCGTCATCTTCGTTGCCTACGAACGCAGAGCCGATGCGTTGATCACATCCCCGCTCGTGACCAACCGCGCCCTGTTCGGGTTTCGAATTCGTGGTCAACGTTCGTCGGCCCCTGCGATCGTTCCCCTGCCCTGAGCCGCAATCGGTTTCCCTCTTCGGCGGGCTCTGGCTCTTGCGAATCGGCGACGACCTTGCATCCATTCCGGCTCCAATTCCCGGCGACCATGCCGCCCGCGAGAGTGAACGACGCGCTCGTTCAGCGTCGCCCAGCCGACGCACCGCTCGGCCGGCGCGGCTGACGGGCGCGCCCCCCTGGCCCGCGGCCACGGCTTAGTAGGCCCTGAAGCCCCAGCCGTCCGTTCGCCCGCGAACCCGACCGCGCGTCGACGCCACCCCTCCGGCGGTCCGTCCCCAGCCCGGACGTCACGGCCCCAACCAGAGTCAGTGTGCCGAGCCAGGGATCCACGCGGGGCAGACCCCCTTCACCGCTGCCCCTAGCAAGCGCCTGCCGCGCCGCGGAGAAGACGGCGAGCAAATCGGGGGCAGGCGGCGCCCGCCGCTGGCCCATCGACAACAACTCGCGGAGCAGGAGCCTCGGGAGAGCCGGGTGCCGCGACGTAGCCTCGCAGAACGCTTCGATGAAACCACGGATGGGTTCGGTCGCCGAACGAGCGGCCGGCGCGGAGCGCGCCGCCAAGCCATCGTTCAGATCGGCCAAGACCTCGCCCAAGGCCGCCCGGCACAAGCCCTCCTTGCTGCCGAAGTGGTAGAAGATGGTGGTCGTGTTGGCGTTGGCGCGCCGCGCAATCTCCTCGACCCGGGTGCCTTCCACGCCGCTCTCGGCAACGGCCTCCGCGGCTGCGCGCAACAGTGCCCGTCGCGTCGCCGCGGCGTCATACGTCCTCTTCTTCGGGCGCGCTTGCCCGCGGGCCGACGCGCCGGGGCGTGGGAAGACGGACGGTGAGGCGTCTGAAAGCGTTGAAGCAACGATCGCCGGACCCCCACCAAAGACTCCCTTCCCCCTGGCTTCCGTGACGCTCATGGCTTCAAACCGGGATTGGGACCAGCGCCACCAACGCCACCAGCGCCGCCGCAAGGACCAAGGATTCCAAACGGAACGAAGTCAACCGATGGATCGGTTGAAGTACAAACGAATCGCAGGCAAGGACAGAACCACGGTCGCGGGGTGAGCACGATAGTGTCACCGGAGTGGCGCTCCGCCTTCCGACTGATGTAGTCGAGCCAGCCGTCGAAGGTCACCGCGTGTTTCGGCCACCTCGCGGTGGCTCGAACCCTCGACCACTCGAGGTACAACCGCCGCCTCAGCGTCTGGCCGCGCGAAGGCGGTCCGGGAGGCGATAAGGCCCCGTCTTCAGTGACCCGAAGCCGGCCCGCCTGCGCATCGAGCAGCGCATCCGCCGGTCCCTCGGTCTCGGGACGGACCTCGAAGCGGAACGACGTTCGGAACAGCTGCCCGAGCTGCGCGACCCGAAGAAGATGGCGGCATCGAGCGAGCCCGCGGCCTCCGCGGCAATGGCTTCCAGCAGATCGAGCCCAAAGCCAATCCAGGACGAGTTCGGCGTGCTCCCGCGGGTTCAGTTCACGGCCTCGGCTCGCATCTTTGCGAGTTCATGGATCAGCGTCTGCCTCCGTTCCTCGATGAAGGCGGGAAGATCGTCCGGGTTTTCGGGAGACATCACCGGCCCGAGGGCCCTCATCCGGCATCGCACCGTTCCCAGGGCGAAGAGGGCGTCCCCCAGCGTCCTCAG
>CAZBTT010000295.1:0-6297 GCA_964494295.1 uncultured Acidobacteriota bacterium | reverse complement strand
GACATCCGGGCCGCGGCTGCGCGCGCGGTGGTGGCCGCCAACATCGACCTCCTGTCCCTCTCGCAGGTGTCGCTGAGCCTCGAGGACGTGTTCCTCGAACTCACCACCAAGGATTCGGCCGCGGTGTCGGAAGTGACCCCGGCCAAGCCCGCGATCTTCACCCCCATCTCGGCGATCGAGCCGAGCACTCCGGAAGCACCTCCGGAACCGCCTCGCCCTGAAACCGCCGAAACCAAGGAGTCCAACTGATGTCGACGTTCACCAACATCGGCGCGATCGTCCGGAAGGAGTGGCAGCACTACTTCGGTTCGCCCATCGCCTATGCGGCGCTTTTCACCTGGAACCTCCTGTTCTCGGTGTTCTTTCTCTTTGCCCTCACGTACTTCCTCGAGGCCTCGCTGAACCCGGGCGGAGGAATGGGCGGGCCGCCCAAACCCAACATCAATGAGTGGATCTTCCGACCGACGCTCATGAACATGGCGGTAGTTGCGCTCTTCGTCACACCCATGTTGACCATGCGCCTCTTCGCCGAGGAGCAGCGACAGGGAACCTGGGAACTGCTCGCGACTTCCGCGATCACCGACTGGCAGATCGTGCTCGGCAAGTTCTTCGGCGCGGTCAGCGTTTACGCGCTGATGATCGGCACGTCTCTTCTGAACTTCGCGGTCGTCTTCATCTACGCCGACCCGAAGCCCGAGTGGAAACCCGTCCTCACCGGGGCGCTGGCCCTCCTGCTGATGGGCTCCTGCTTCATCGCGCTTGGAGGATTTCTCTCGACCCTGACGAAGAACCAGATCGTGGCCGGCATCCTCTCGTTCTGTCTGTTCCTCGCGATCTGGACGCTCTCGTGGCTCGACAACCCCATGGCCTCGGCTCCGGTCAAGGTCCTCGCCTATCTCGGCGTCACGACCCACATGGACGACATGGTGAAAGGGGTCCTCGACACCAAGGACATCGTCTTCTACCTTTCCTTCATCGGCTTCGGACTGTTCCTGACCCAGCAGTCCGTTGAGAGCCGTCGGTGGAGGGAGTAGTGATGAAAGCCACCGATTTTCTGGCCGTCCTCGGCCTCGTTGTCCTGATCGCCAACGCCGCGCTCGAACGCGCCGGACAGGCCCTGCCGCCCAACATCAAGCCGGAGTGGCTGGTCTGGGGCGGCGCCGCCCTGATCGCCCTCGGCATCGCCTTTCGGATCCCCGATTTCGTCAAGGCCGCAGGCGCAAGACGGTTGAAGTACGGCTCCAACACCGTGGTCTTCGTGATCACGGTGGCGGCGATTCTCGGCGGCGTCAACTGGATGGCGAACCGCTATCCGCAGCGCCTCGACGTCTCGAAGGACAAGCGGTTCTCGTTGTCGGAGCAGACGAAAAAACTGCTTGTCGGCCTTCAGGCCGACCTGACCCTCACCTACGTCCAGCGCAACGCCTCCGCGGTGGCCACGGCGCGCGACCTGCTGCGTGAATATCAGGCGGCCTCTCCGAAGGTGAAGCTCGAGTTCGTCGACCCCATGAAAGAGCCGGGAAAGGCCCGCGCCCTCGATGTCGCGCAGCTCCCCACCATCGTGGTGGGGCTTGGTGATCGCCGGGAGAAGGTGCTCTCGGACAGCGAGGAAGAGATCACGAACGCGATCCTGAAGCTCACGCGCAACGTGAAGAAGACGGTCTGCTTCGCCACCGGCGAGGGACAGCGCGACATCGACGACCCTTCGGAGCACGGCTACTCGGGCGTGCGCAGCGCGATCACGAAGAGCCAGTACGACGTGAAGAAGGTGGTCCTGCTGCAGGAGCAGAAGGTCCCCGAGGATTGCACGGTGCTCGTGGTCGCGGGTCCGGAACGCGATCTGCTCCCCGAGGCCGCCGGATACATCAAGAGCTACGTGAGAGCGGGCGGCAAGGCCATGCTCATGACGGATCCGCCCCAGAAAACGGCCTCCCCCAACTACGAGAGCGTCTTCACGGAGTTCGGCGTGATTCCCGGCGCGGATGTCGTGGTGGACGCGTCGGGCATCGGCCAGCTTTTCGGGACCGGCCCGTTCATGCCCATCGTCACCGACTACCCCTTCCACGAGATCAACAAAGATCTCAAGGGGACCATGAGCGCTTTCGACATGGCGCGCAGCATGACCCCGATCACGCCGGCGCCCGGGGGCATCGTCGTCACGGAACTGGCGAAGACATCGTCGCGCTCCTGGGGTGAATCGGACACCACGCTCAAAGAGCCGATCGAATTCTCCGACCGCGACGCCCGCGGCCCGATCAACCTCGCGGCCGCGATCACGCTGCCGGCGGCGGGGGCCGCTGCGCCCGCCGATCCCACAGCCCCGGCGCCCACGCCCGACCCCGGCAATAAGAAGGAAGGAAGGGTTATCGCGGTCGGCGACTCGGGCTTCGGGAGCAATTCGCTCCTCACGTTCCAGGCGAACCAGGACCTGTTCATGAACATGATCTCGTGGCTCGCCCAGGATTCCGTCCTGATCTCGATCCGTCCGAAGGACCACGACGTGCATCGCCTCGACCTCATGGTATCCGAACAGCGGAACTTCCAGATCTTCTCGCTCCTGATCCTTCCCGGGTTCTTCATCGTCTGGGGGATCGTGAACTGGTGGCGGCGACGGTCATGAGTTCGTTCGGACGCACGATTCTCGCGGCGGTGGTGGCCGCGGGGCTTTTCGGCTACATCTACTTCGTCGAAGCAAAGAAGGACGCGCCCGTCGCGAACTCGGGGTCGGATGCCCCGAAGCGAGAGAAGGTCTTCGCGGGCCTCGACAAGACGAAGGTGACCTCGCTCAGCCTCAAGAAGGCGGGGGGGGAAATGGTCCACGCGGAAAAGACCGGCGAGAACTGGGCGCTCGTATCCCCCCTTGAAACCGCCGCCGATGAGGCCGCGATCGGAACGATTCTGGACGCCCTGGTCGGCCTCGAAACCGAGGATGTGGTGAACGAGAGCGTCACGGATTTCAGCACTTTCGGTCTGGCCGAGCCCAAGGTCTCGGTGTCGGTCGTCGCTGAAGGCGCCGCGAAACCCTTCGAGATGGATCTGGGCGACAGCGTTCCCGCTTCCTTCGGGCTCTTCGCCCGCGTGCCGGGGAAACCGCGGGTCTTCACGGTGTCGAGCACGCTCGAAAATACGCTGGTGAAATCGGCGTTCGACCTGCGCGACCGCAGCGTCTTGCAGGTGAAGAAAGACGACATCCAGTGGCTCGAAGCGGTGGACAAGGGGAAGGTCGCCTTTCGTCTCGGTCGCGGTGTCGAGGGAGACGACGAGTGGAAGATCGAGAAGCCTCTTGCGACCCGCGCGGCGCGGTGGACCGTGGACAGTTTCCTCGGCCTGATCGAGAACCTGCGGATGGAAACCATCGTCACGGAGAAGGCCGCTTCCAAGGATCTGTCGGCCTACGGTCTCGGCTCCGCGGCCCGGCGACTGGTTCTAGGCCTGCCCGGCGACCGCACCACGACACTGGAGTTGGGCAAGAAGACCGAGGACTCGAAGTACTACGCCCGCGAGGCGGCCACGAATCTCGTCGCCACGATCCCGACCGCGCTCGTCGACGATCTCGACAAGGGTCTGCGGAACCTCCGGGCCACGCGGCTCCTCGACGTGGCGGCGTATGAGATCACCGGCTTCGACGTAGCCGCAGCCGGCGTCACCCGGACCTTCAAGAAGTCCACGAGCAAGGACAAGGACGGCGCGGAAACCGTGGTCTGGAAATCGACCGCGCCGGTGAAGGATGCCACCCAGGAAAAGGCGTCGGATGCTCTCTTCGCGATCGGCGGCCTCGACGCCGCCGAGTTCGTGGATGCTCCCAAGGCCCCGTCGGTCTACGGGCTCGATGCCCCCGCGCTGCGGGTCACCCTGCGGTTCGAGGGCGAGAAGAAGGAAGACTGGTTTGAGGTCGCGATAAAGGACGAAGCAGGGTATGCCCGGCGTCGCGACGACACTGCCATCCTCAAGCTGGACAAGGCCAAGACCGAGGCGCTCATCAAGAGCTTCACCGAACTCGGTTCGTAGCTCGGCCTGCCGGCCGTCCCGGGCGGGCGTAGGCCATTCGGATCATTGACCGCCCTGAAGGGCCGCGCCTAAGCTCCCCCTCATCAAAAGAGGCCCATTGGCCTCACGCCTTGAGGAGGCCCCCCATGCGTCGATACCTTCGCGCGCTTTCAATCGTTTGTATGGCACTGGCATTCGCCAGGCCCACCGCGGCCCAGGAGATCACGGCTACGATCGCCGGGACGGTCACCGACCAGACCGGAGCGACATTGCCCGGGGTCAGCGTGACGGCGCGGAACACCGGCAAAGGCGTCCTGACCGAAGCGGTGACCTCCACCACCGGCCGGTACATCCTCCCGTACCTGACCAACGGCGAATACGAGATCACGTTCTCGATGTCAGGGTTCAAGACCTACGTCGCGAAGAACATCAGCCTTCACGTGAACGACCGGCTTGAAGTGGGCGCCGTCCTCGGTGTGCAGGGCGTGACCGAAGCGGTCGAAGTAACGGCGGCGGCGGGACTCATACAGCCGAGCGCCTCGGTCCAAAACCTGATGGGTTCGACCCAGGTCCAGGAACTTCCGCTCAACAACCGCAACTTCGTCCAGCTCGCGACCCTCGTTCCAGGCGTCAGCAGCTCCCTCTCCGACGAAGTCGGCTTCGGCCTCACCAGCACGGTGAGTCTATCCATCAACGGCGCGCGGCGCAACGCCATCAACTGGTTCGTGGACGGGGCTTCCTACTTGGACGTGGGCTCGAACATCACCCTGCTCAACACCCCGACCCTCGAGTCGATCGAGGAGTTCAAGATCATCACTTCGAGCTACTCGGCGGAGTGGCCTCGAAGCGGCGGCGGCATCGTGAACGTGGTCACAAAGTCCGGCAGCAACGTGTTCCGCGGGTCGGTCTACGAGTTCTATCGGAACGACTCCATGAACGCGAACACGTTCTTCCGCAAGCACAGCACCGACCCGAAGGTCTCCGGCGCGCCTCCGAAGCTCGACTACCACAACTTCGGCGTCACATTCGGCGGGCCCATCAAGCAGGACAAGCTCTTCTTCTTCGGCTCGTATGAGCGGCGCAAGATCGAGCGCCTGCCGGCGAACCTTACCGCCAACACCATCGACCCGCGCTGGCTCACCGATCCCTTGAACGCCAATTACGTCGAGCCGTCCCTCCGCGACGCCAACGCCGTCCGCCTCCTCTCGGCGTGGCCGGCTCCTAACACCGGGACGAGCCAGTACCAGACGACCGCCGCCAACAAGCAGGATACGACGCAATACGTCGGCCGCGTCGACTACTACCTGAACTCGAAGTGGCGCCTGATGGGCCGCTACACCTACGACCTCTCGGAAACCACCGAACCCGGCGGCCTCTTCTTCACCACTGCCATCCCCAACATCGCGACCACACTCACCGACGTCCCCGGCCAGGTGGCCGTGGCGCAGATCACCACGACCATCAATCCCCAGACCCTGAACGAGTTCTCGTTCCAGTTCTCGGGAAACGCCATCTCGTCCGTTTACGGCAGCAACGTGAAGAACACGCGCGCTGCATACGGTCTCACCATCCCGGAGATCTACCCGGAAAACCGTGAGGGGCTAGTGCCCACGGTCGCGATCACCGGCCTCTCCAGCATCGGCGCCCCCCAGCTCTTCGACAACAAGTACCGCAACTACACCCTCGGAGACAACCTCTCTCATCACCGCGGCAATCACAGCCTTAAGGGCGGCTTCCTCTTCGCCTGGGAAATGAAGGATGAGCTCTCGGGCAGCGGCACCCAGGGCAGCTTCAGCTTCGGCGCCGCGGGCGGGCGCACCGCCTTCCAGAACTTCCTCACCGGCAACCGGGACGGCGCCTGCGGATCCACCTGCACCTACAACGAGCCGACCATCGAAATCGCATCGCAGTTCCGTTTCGCGCGTTATGAGTTCTACATTCAGGACTCCTGGAAGGTGCGACCGAACGTCACCCTCGACCTCGGCGTCCGTTATTCGCTCCAGCCCCCGGTCAAGGACCAGAACGACATCCTGACGAACTTCAGCCCCGCGCTCTACAACCGCGCTAGCGCACCCCGCTTCTCGAGCGCCGCCTCCACCGCACTGCTCGTAGGTTCCGGCGACTTCACGAACGGCATCGTCATCGCCGCGAAGAACTCGCCCCATGGCCGCGGCATCCAGCCGACCGACCAGACCAACACCAACCCCCCCGCCCGCCTCCCGCGGGCCCGAGGCCGCCCGGGGGGTTCTGGGCGGGGACCGCGGCCGCCATCATGCGACGCCCGGTCCTGAGCCTGGCGGCCGGGGCCGG
>CAZBTT010000294.1:0-6307 GCA_964494295.1 uncultured Acidobacteriota bacterium | reverse complement strand
GGGTCGGTGGGCGCCCCGCTCCATCTCGAGCACAAGCAGGAACTGGCCCGTCGTTTCCCGAATCGCCTCTATGAGCTGTACGGCCTGACCGAAGGCTTCGTCACCATCCTCGATCGTGACGACGCGCCCCGGAAGACCGGTTCGGTGGGCGTCCCTCCCGCGTTCTTCGAGATCCGCATCCTTGATGAGGAGGGCCGCGACGTGCCGAAGGGCGAGGTGGGCGAGATCGCGGGCCGCGGGCCGATCATGATGCCCGGCTACTACAAGCGACCCGACCTCACTTCCCTCGCCATCGTCGACGGATGGCTGCGAACCGGCGACATGGGCCGCCTCGACGAGGACGGCTTCCTGTACCTGGTGGACCGGAAGAAAGACCTCATCATCTCGGGCGGCGCCAATGTTTTCCCCCGCGACATCGAGGAAGTGATCGTTCGCCATCCCGCGGTGAAGGAAGCGGCGGTGTTCGGCGTTCCCGATCCCAAGTGGGGCGAGGCGGCCATCGCCGCGGTGGTTCTGCGCGACGGCGCGGGAGTCTCAAACCAGGAACTCCGGGACTGGATCAACCAGAACGTCGAGGCGAAGTTTCAAAGAGTCCGCGAGGTCATCTCGTTGACCGAGTTCCCCAGAAACGCCGCGGGAAAAACCCTGAAGCGCGAGATTCGCGACCAGTTCTCCAATCAGACAAAGGACGTGCTCCCCCGATGACCGAACCCCGAGAAATCACCTGGCGCAGTTCGGACGGGCTGAATCTCGTCGCAACCGAGTATGGGAGCCAGGACGCTCAGAGGCTCCCGGTGATCTGCATCCCCGGCCTCACCCGCAACGCCCGCGACTTCGAGGTGCTGGCGCCCTGGATCGCCTCCCTCGGCCGCCGGGTCATCGCGGTGGACCTTCGCGGCCGCGGCCGATCCGACCGGGATCCCAACCCACGCCGCTACGCGCCGCCCACCTACGCCAGAGACATGGTGACCCTCCTCGACACCCTCGGGATTCCGCGGGCGCTCTTCGTGGGGACGTCGCTGGGCGGCATCGTGACAATGACCCTCGCCGGAAAGAACCTCGATCGCATCGGGGGCGCGGTGTTGAACGACGTGGGTCCGGTCATCGCAAAGGAAGGGATCGCTCGAATTTCAAGCTACGCGGGCAAGACTCCCGCGGTGCGATCCTGGGACGAAGCGGCCGCCTACGCGAAGCAGACCGGCGGAGTCGCGTTCCCGAAGTGGACCGATGAGGAATGGGCGGTCTTCGTCCGTCGCATCTTCAAAGCGGGACCCACGGGCGCGCCCGTGCTGGAGTGCGACTCGGGCGTCTTCCGTCCGATGCACCCGATCATGGTCTGGCTCCTCACTCCGATGGTGTGGGGGCTGTTCCGAAAGCTCGCGAACGGCCGGCCGGCTCTTCTCGTGCGCGGGAAGATCTCCGATGTGCTCGACCTTAAGACCGCGGCCCGAATGCGGAAAGAGGCGCCCGGAATGGGTTTCGTCGAGGTGGACGACGTGGGTCACGCGCCCACGCTGTCCGAGCCCCAGGCGAAAGAGAGCCTCACGCGGTTCTTCGCCGAGGCGCCCTAGCCCGTGCAGCAACAGGATCGGTCCGATCGCAGCCGGAAGGCGATCCTCGACAAGGCGCTCAGCCTGTTCTCGAAACAGGGTTACCACGGCACGAGCATCCGCGACGTCGCGGCCGCGGCGGGACTCTCCACCGGCATCGTGTATCACCTCTTCAAGGACAAGGAGGCGATCTTCCGCGCGCTGCTCGATCGCTACTTCACCGTCCTCGCCGAGCCCGACTTCCCTTTCAACCGGGCTCTCGCCGAAGGAGCCTTCCCGGACGACCTCGAGAAGCTCGGCCGCGCCTCGCGCGAGAGCGTGCGCCGCTACAAGCCCTACGTCGCGCTCATCTATGTCGATGTCGTCGAGTTCGAGGGGAAACACATCCGCCGCTTCTATGCGGACATGGCCCGGAAGTTCGAGTCGTCGATGGCGACCCATCCCGGGGAGAAGACTCTGCTGGCGAAGCTCCGTCCCGGCGTCTAGCCCGTTTCCGCGGTCATGCTCGCGAGCCGGTTCCTGCTTCACTATTACGCGGTCGAGATCGTCTTCGGAGTCCGAAATCACTTCGGCAAGAACTCGGAAGACGTGGTCAAGGAGATCGCGGACATCCTGCGCTACGGCATGCTGCGCCGGTGAATTCCTGGAGCGATAGGACGAGATGAGTGAAACGAGCGAACGCGTCCCGGCGGGCCTGGATGAGACGCCGGCCACGCGTGGGGCGTGGATCACGCTCGCGGTCCTGATCGTCGTCTACGTCTTCAACTTCGTCGACCGGCAGATCCTCGCCATCCTCGCCGAGCGCATCAAAGCCGACCTCGGGGTGAGCGACGCGCAACTCGGCTTCCTCTACGGCACCGCGTTCGCGGTCTTCTACGCGGTGTTCGGGATTCCTCTCGGACTGCTCGCGGACATCGGAAACCGGCGGTCGGTAATCGCCGCGGGCCTCGGGTTCTGGAGCCTGATGACGACGCTGTCGGGATTCGCGAGCAGCTTCCCTCAACTGGCCCTGGCGCGGATCGGGGTAGGCGTGGGCGAAGCCGCCTCGGCGCCCGCCGCGTATTCAATGCTCTCCGACCTGTTTCCAAAGCGCCAGCGCGCGACCGTTCTCGCGCTTTACTCGGCCGGCATCTACATCGGCTCGGGCCTGGGCCTTTTCATAGGCGCTCAGATCGTCGAGCGGTGGGATCGCGCCTTCGCCCTCGGAAGCGCGCCCTTTGACCTTGCCGGGTGGCAGGTCGCGTTCCTGGTGGTCGGACCTCCAGGGATCCTTCTGGCCCCGCTCCTGCTCTTGATTCGTGAACCCGTGCGGGGCGGGCGCGAAGGTCTCGCGGCCACGACCTCGCACTCCCATCCGGTCCGCGCCGCACTTCTGGAAACCGCGTCGCTGATGCCTCCCGCGTCCTTCGTTTTCATGGCGCGCCGGGGCGGGCCCCTTGGCGCCAACCTCCTCGCCGCCGCGGGCGTCTCCCTCCTGGCTCTCGTCCTTTCCATCTGGTCCGGCAACTGGCAGCAATGGGTGGCCGTCGGCTTCGGCGCGCTGGTCGCGATCACCTACGCCCAGCAGTTGCGGCAGGCGGATCCGCCCGCCTACGCGCTCATCTTCAAGACCCCTTCCCTCGCCTACGCCACCATCGGTTTCTCTCTTCTCGCCTTCAACGGGTACGCCGTCCTGTTCTGGATACCCGCGTTCTACGTTCGCTACCACGGCCTTCCGCTGTCCGAGATCGGCCTCGTCATCGGCCTCATCTCCTCGATGGCCGGCCTCGTGGGCGTGAGCCTTGGCGGCGTCCTCGCGGACCGCTTCCGAAGACGATCCCCCAAGGGGCGCCTTTGGGTAGGGCTCGCGAACGCGCTCGGGCCGATTCCCTTCTCCCTGCTCGCCTTCTACGCGCCAGACGCAAATGTCTCGCTGGCCCTGTACGCGATCGTCCAGTTGCTCGCCTCGCTCTGGGTGGGAGCGGGAGTTTCCACGGTCCAGGATCTCGTACTTCCGCGCATGCGCGCGCGAGCCTCGGCCGTTTTCCTGCTCTTCGTCACGCTCCTCGGCCTGGCGCTCGGGCCGTTCACGATCGGACGGCTCTCGGACTACCTGGGCGACCTGCGGCAGGCCCTGCTCTTCGGACTGGCCGTGTGCCTTGTCGCCGCCGCGCTCTTCATCGCCGCGGCGCGTACGGTGGGAACCGACGAATCGTCTCGAGCCGAAAGGGCCCGCAAAGCCGGAGAGGCCTGAGGGCCCGATGGTAGTCTCCGTCGATGGCACGAACGTGGGCTCTCGCCCTTGCCCTCGCTTCGCCCCTCGCGTGGGCGGAGGCCCCGAGGGCCGAGTCGCTTCTGCCCATCACCACCTACTCGGTCGGTGAGGGGCTGCCGAGCTCCCTCGTCTATCAACTCGCCCAGGACGCAGCCGGACGGATCTGGATCCTGAACCGCGAGAGCATCGTCTCTTTCGATGGCGCCTCGTTCGAGACCCAGGGCGTCAAACAGGGCCTTGTGGCGACGCAGTGCGCGGGCCTCACCGTCGATGATCGTGGCAGAGCGCTGGTGGCCGCCCTGGACGGACGCATATTCCGTCATGAGGACGGAGCTTGGCGGCAACAGACCCCGGAGATCGAACAGCCGTTCGCGGGGCACGTGCTGGCGCTCGCGCAAACCATGCGAGACGGTCGGGAGAAATTTCTCGCGAGCACCACGAGGGGCCTGATGCTCTGGGACCAGGGGGCGTGGAGCCGACAGGATCAGCCGGGAGACCGGTTGGACGAGGGCATCACGTCGCTGAGCCGGGTGGGCGACGAGTTGTTCGTCGGCGGAGTCTCGGGCCTTTGTCGTGTCCGCGACGCGCTCGACTGCGCCTGGACGGACGAGCCGCGGCTGCGCGAGCCGATACTGGCTTTGACCGCCGCGCAGATGGACGGACGGCCGGCCCTCCTGGTGCTGGGTCACCGCTGGGTCGGCGCGTTGATCGAAGGCCGCTTCAGCCTGTTCGGTCGTCCGTTCGACTTCGATCTGGTGAGCCAGTTCGACCCGCGCGACCCTCCCCGCATGGCGAAGGCCGCCATCAACATCGACCCCACGGGCGCGGTGTTCTTCGGCACACGGTATCGCAGCTACGTGATGGAGCCCGGAGAGACGAGGCCTCGCGAACTCGGACCCGCCCAGGGCCTGCTGGGCGACGGCGGTCTCACCTCGATCCTGGCCGATCGCGAAGGAGCCATCTGGGTGGGCAGCCTCCGTGGCCTGACCCGCGTAGGCAGTCGCCGATTTCTGTCCCTGAATGCCCGATCTGGTCTCGCCGAGAACGAGGTCACCGCGATCGCCGACCTTCAAGGCGGCCGATTCCTGCTCGGCCACAACTCGGGACTGACCTTCCTCGATCGCGACGGCGCGGGAATCGAGAAAGCCTTCGAGATCCCCGAGTTCTCGGCGAGGGCCGGGGCGGGCATTTCTCGTGTTCTCGACATCGCGACGGATTCCGCGGGCACGATCTGGGCGGCCGCTTCCGTCGCCCTCCTCGAAATCGGCCGCGACCACAGAGTGGAGATCCACCGCTCTCCCGATCGGGCGGTGTCCGTCGAGATCGACGCTCGGGGCCGTCTCTTCGTGCTGGGCGCACAGAACCTCCACGTGCGGCGAGGCGGGCGCTTCGTGGAACTTCCCTATGCGTTCGGAAAAGGCCGCTCTCCAAGCGGCAGCCGATGGCTCGTCACCGACGGAGCCGATCGGCTCTTCGTCGCCACCACCTCGGGGGTTTTCTGGAGGGCCGGCCTCCTGGCCCCCGAACTGGATCCGGGCGCGCCGTGGCATCGCGCGGCCAGCGGAGATGGGCGTGGCGACAATGTCTATGCCATCGCGGCTTCTCGGAACGGGGAGGTGCTCGTGGGAACCGCGGGAGGGCTCTATCGCCTGGCCGGAGGAGTCCTCGAACCGACCACAGGCGCCCTTGCCCTCGGCCGGCCCGTCTACTTCCTTCTGCGCGACGCATCGGGCAGGTTATGGGCCGGCACCGATGACGGCGTCTTCGTCTCCGAACCGGGAGGGTTTCGTCAGCTCTCGGTCCGGCACGGGCTCGCGGGGAGAGAGACAAACCGCGGGGCCGGCATCGTGGACTCCAAAGGACGGGTCTGGATCGGGACCGACCAGGGACTTTCGATCTATCGCGAGGCCTTCGATGTTCGTTTGAGCACGCCGCCTGCGGTCGAGATCGAGGGCATCGACGTCGACGGAGAACATCGCGCACTCGGCGAGATCCTCAGCCTGTCCTCGAGTCCAAAGTCGCTCGTCTTCCGCGCGCGCACCATCAGCTTCTCCAGGGAGGAGGAAGTGGTGTGCCGCTACCGTCTCGATGGGCTCAACGAAGACTGGCAGGGGCCGGCGTCCCTTACGACCGCGGGGATCCGCTACACCCATCTCCCCCCCGGGAGCTATCGACTGAGAGTCTCCGCCGCCTGGCGCGCCAATGGTCCGTGGGGCCCGGAGTCGGTCTCCGCGGAGATCCGCGTGCCCACGCCCTGGGCGCAGCGTCCCGTGGTGTGGGTTTTCTCGCTTCTCGCCCTGGGAACTTTGCTCTGGACCGGGCATCAATTCCGGTTGCGACGCCTCGGGGCACGCAATGCCGAGCTCGAGTCCTTGAATGCCCAACTCCGCGAGTCCGTCGAGGAGCGGCAGCGTCTGATCTCCGAACTCGAGGCCAAGAACAGCGAACTCGAGCGGTTCACCTACACCGTCTCCCACGATCTCAAGGCCCCGCTCGTGACCAT
>CAZBTT010000293.1:0-6307 GCA_964494295.1 uncultured Acidobacteriota bacterium | reverse complement strand
CCTTCAGGCCATCGGGATGAACGGCGAGGCGGTGAAGGACTTCGCAGCAAAGCATGGCCTCTCCGCGAACAACGCCGGGGTACGCGTCCATCGCGCTCGGGAAGCGCTCAAGAAGCGGGTCACCGAATCCTGCGGCACCTGCGCCGAGCACGGCTGCCGCGATTGCAGCTGCCAACGCAAGGGCTGAATAGACACCCTCGCCGCCGTCTCTTCACCCCGCGGGTTCGCGTTCCGGCTTGACCTTGCCCTGGTGACAGAGGAAACACTGAAGATTCGGCTGGCGTGAAGCTTCGAAGTAGGTCGGAATCTCCTCGAAGAGCGAGAGCATCCTGAACGTCAGGAGCTTCTGGTACTTCGACTCGTCGCCCCACAGCCCCTCGATGTGGCAGTGCTCGCACCTTTTTCCCAGCGAAGCGGCATAGACGCTCATGCTGAGAGCGCGCTCGGCGCGCGGCCCGACGAAGACAGACGCGTATTCGCTCTTGAGCGCCTCCCACGATTCGCGCGGAAGCCTCGCGGGCTTGGTCTTTCCGCGGTGGCACGTCCAGCAGGTGATGCCACCCAGCTCTTTGAGTTTGCCGGCATTGAGCCCTTCGACCATCCGCATCATCCGTTGCGCGAAGAGGTACGTGGGTTTGGGCGCCGCCTTCGACTGCGGTGGATTGTGGCAGTGGACGCAGGGCACACCGAGAGCCCGATTGATCGCGAGGCTGCGCGCATGGTGGTCCGGGGAATCCGGCCCGGGTGGCTGCGCCCCCGCTATCGCGCCTGCGAGAATGAGAGCCACGACGAGCATCCCTGCAATTTAGCCCGTGTGGAACGATTTGTTTTTGAAGGCGGCGAGTTTTCGACGAGGTTTCGCGGCAGGAAACGGACCTTCGCGCTAGGCCCCCCGGTCTGCGCAACGTCGAACGGAGTGGCTCCGTGGCCCAAGGCCAGGCTGCGCGCCCGGGGGTGACGTGAGTATCTCCGGGCAGGGTCAGGGGCTCCGATCCGGGCGCCGAGGCTCTGTCAACCTGCAAGCGGATTGAGGCCGAAGGCCTCAATCGCTCGTTGTCGGGGGATTCGACGCCGCACGAAGTAAGGCGCCGACGCCCTGTCTACCTGCCAGCGCAACGAGGGCTTCGCCCTCGAGCGCTGGCTGGGAGACAGGGATTCGAACCCCGATTCTACGGTTCAGAGCCGTAGAACGGCGTACATCCTGAGGATTCAGCCACCTTCGCGGATCCTCACGGGAGCCAATATATAGGCCTCGGAGTACCATCATGGACCCTCTCCGCGCTTCCTGATGCTACACTTCTCAGGGTGTACCGTAGGGTGTACGGGCGAAAACACCCGTTTGGAGGCCAGTATGCCGACTGTGACCCTGCACCACAAGAACGTGGGCAACCTAAAGCAGCCCGTGAAGGGCCGCATTCGTCACTGGGACGACGCAATGCCTGGTCTCCATGTCCTGGCCACCCCAACCGACCTGATCTATAAGGCGCGGTTCCAGCGGCCCAATGGGACGAAGATCGACTTTCGGATTGGCCGAGTCGAAGACTGGTCGCTCTCCGCTGCTCGAGACAAGGCCGACAAGGTCATCAAGGCCGCGAAGAGCGCGGAGCCAGGTGACGACCCGCAGTTCAAGAAGCTCAAGGCGAAGACGAAGGATGAGACCTTTGGCGTCCTTGCGCGTGCCTGCCTCGAGTCCCTCAGCCTGCGGCCCAGCACCGCCAAGAACTGGGGCGGCATCGTCAAGAACTACCTCGTGCCCCGGTTTGGCAACATGAACACGGCGGAGATCGATCGCCGGATGATCCGCGACTTCACCGAGAAGATGGGGAAGACGAAGCCAGTCCAGGCCGCGCGCGCCTTCGAGGTCTTGCGTCGGATCTTCAGCTGGGGCGTCGAGACCGAGCGCCTTCGCGGGACTCCCTTCGTCAACTTGAAGAAGCCCGAGAAGGTCATGGCGGCCGACAGTCACGAGAGGGAGCGCACCCTCAACCGCGCCGAGGTGCACACCATCTTCCACGCCCTACAGGATCCGCGCTTCACCGTGGGCGGCTTCGATCTCTACATCCGCCTCCTCTTCGAGACCGCGGTGCGCCGGGACGAGATGCTCAAGGCCACCTGGCCGGAGGTCGACTTCGCGGCCGGCTTCTTCACGGTGGGGCAGCTCCGCTACAAGTCGAAGCGACCCCATCAGGTACCGCTCACCAAGGCCGCGACGTCGGCGCTCCGAACGCTCAAGAACCGAGAACGGGAGAAGGCCGCGCTCGTCGACATCAAGGCCCGCCTGAAGGGCGCCGCGGGCGCCGACAGGGACACCCTTGAAGCGCGGCGGAAGGTGCTGGAGGACCGCCTCAAGAAGTGCGAGACCTCCGACTTCGTTTTCCCCGGCCCGAAGGCCGCCAAGGCGCGTGTGAGTCCACAGAGGGCGTTTGAAGCGCTCCGCGCCCGCGCAGGCTTTGAGGACTGGACTCTGCACGACATCCGCCGGACGGTTGCGACCGAGCTCGACCGCCTCGGCATCGCCCCTCAAGTCCGTGAAGCGATCCTCGGCCATGCCCCGGATAAGCTCTCGCGAACGTACTCGAAACACGTTCCCCTCCTCGAGATGCGCCGAGCCTTGGAGAAGTGGAGCGCCAAGCTCGACGAGATCATCAAGACCGCGCCGTCCGTGGAGAACTTCGAAGCGAAGGCGGCGCAGTCATGAGCACCCCGAAAAGGGATGCCGCATGCGAGCGAACGCCTGACGGCCTCACCGTGATCTCGGAATCGCGCGCCGCCCTCTGGTCGCGTGTGGCAACGCTCGACTGGCTCACCGCCGATGAGGCCTCCCTCTACTGCCGGGTGAGTCTGGCCACCTTCGAAAAGATGGTGAAGACTCTCCCCGTGCCCTTCACTCGCCCGGCTGGCCCCAAGGGCGACCGCCGCTTCTTCCGGTCCGACCTCGACGCGTCGCTGATGTCTCGGCGAGAGAACCTGCCCCAGTCCTAGGCGCGTTTGGGGTCGGGGAGATTGAATTACCGACCCGCCTTCGAGGCTTAGATAAAGGGCAGAATCGGTGGATGCTTGCTCCCTACATCATCTTCAGGCCGCTCTCCTGAATCTGAAGGATCATCCGTCCCTCGCCACTCGACCGGACGCGCTCGTAGTGAAACTCGATGTAGTCAATCCACCTCTCCAGAAGGGCCACCCCTCGCACCTCGTTGCACTTGAAGCTGATCCTGCCGAGGCGGCGGAAGCGAGACTGCCCGCCTTTCGGGATCCTGCTCACAAGGGCCTCGAAGTCTCGATCCCAGCTGACGACTATCGCTGAAAGCTTGTCGCCCAGAGTTGCGATGACAGGATCAGGCGTGCCGCCGGGGAATAGTTCCTGGACGAGGCGAACATCATGCCCACGCGCCTCGAGGAATCTGCCGACGGATCGAGGGACGTTCTCGTCAATCAGCAGCAGCATTCGCGGAGGGGATGCCACCGCGAGCGCCGCCTATGCTGCTTTCTGGCGGCTGCTCTCGAAGACGATCGCAGCGTCGACGTCGGCGCGAGTGAGCCGTGGGTACTCTCGGATGATGGCGGTACGGCTGAATCCAGCCTGGTGAAAATTCCAGACTGCACGGGAGGGGATCCGGGTCCCGGCCACCACGTAGGCATTGTGCACGACGTAGCGGTTGCGGACGATCTTCCCGAACTCCGCGGCGGTGCGCCTGCGCAGCTTCTCCGCCGCACTCCTCATTTTGGCAGCGATCTCGCTGACAGCCACGGGCAAGACTCGCTGACCCTGGCCCTCGCGTAGAGGCTCAGTCGGCTGGCCTGACTTGGGGTCGTACATGACCACGCGGCGCCCGAGCAGCCCGAATCGGATACTTGACCACGGAGTCTCGTGCTCCTGCTTCAGTCGCTCGCCGACTCGTCGGAGTTCCTGGAGCGGCACTCGATCGCGCAGAATGCTGATCGTCCGCAGGCCAACAAGGTCGCGGAACGAATAAACGCGCCCGAAGTTCTTCCTGCCGTGGTCATCTATCAAGGTAGGAGCGAAGAAGCCGGTGGCGTCCCAGTAGCGGAGCTGGCGAAGGGACAAGCCGGTCAGGCGGGAGACGTGTTCCGGGGTGAAGGCGATCAGTTCGGTCACGAGTTTGGCCACTGGCGTTTATACAGCAAGCGAGCCTCGAACGCTTGGCCCCTCGCCCCTCGGTGTCGCCTCGGACACAAGCCTATTTCGCCTTCTTGACCGCGGCCCGCGCCGCGGTGCGCCAGTATGGGCTCTTGCAGTTCGGGCCAGGGCACCGGAGGGGTAGCTCGGCGCCGATGCTCTGCCATTGGTGGCCGCAGCGCTCGCACTTGCAGGCCCATCCGTCGATCTTGATTCGCTTCTCGGTCATGGTTCGCTCGATCCTTCCATCTCTCTAAGTGTACACCCTCCCCGCTAAGTCTGTCCTGATCCCTTGACTTGTTTGTCTATCACGGTGTACACTCATATAGACATCAGGAGAGACCAATGGGAAACATCATCCACGTCGAGATCGCGGGCCGAAAGCTGGCCGCGGTGAAGGCTGAGTACATGGGCCGCTCCGCGTGGCTCCTGGCTGGATCCCGGAGCGCCCAGTACGTGGCTCTGCCGAACCCCCGGAACGTCGGCCTCCTCGATGTGTTCGACCTCTCCCTCAATCACCAGCCGTTCTACGGGCTCGAGCTTCGCGAGTCCGGTTCGACCCTCGTCGTCCACCGTCACCCGGGCGGGCACCTTGCGCCGTGCGTCGGCGCTCGGGCCTAAGCCTTCACTGAAAAGGAAACAGCATGAAGAACAACCCTACCGTAGACACAGAACGTCTCGTCGTCGCTCTTGAGGAGCTGGTCAGCGACTATCGCGCCGGCCGTGGCGACGTCCTCAGCCGGATGGCTGAAGGACGCAACGCCCACAGCGTGGGCACGCTCTCGCTGTCGAGCATCCTCACCCTGGCTCTCTTCGGAGAGAAGGGATTCCCAAACCACCCACACGAAAACGACCAACCCACGTATCCCGATTGCCACGGCGTGATGTGCGGGAAAGTGGAGTATCTCGCGCTGCTCGACATCGGTTCGGGCTCCGCGCAACGGGGCGCCTCGTTGCTCGTCGCCGCGGCCCTCCGCTGGATCTCCAGAGACCGCGCTGGCGCCGTCGCATGGGCCAATCGGGCACTGCCGAAACTCCAGACGCATCAGACCGACACGTCAGAGCGTGGGCTCTTCGGCGTCGAGCTCTGGCACATCCCGGTCGCCGGCGACTGGTGGGAAGGTCCGCAGGGGATCGCTGATTCCGTTCGTATTGGCTCGCGCATCTACGGAGCTGATGACCTGATCCGAGCCATGGCCCTCAGCTGGCACCAGGACGAGTTCCGCGCGCGTGTCCTCGGTGCGGCGTCGCACCGGTCGGACCGGCGAATTGCCATCCGCCCCCGCATTCAGGGCGAGGCGGCCGCGGCTTAAGAGGCTGGGCCAATAGACTCTCACGCGACGGCTAGCCCGACGGGGCGAAAAGCTGGGGTTCCGCGCCCGGCCTGCCGTTCGCTTCTTTTGTTCAGCGGAATCCTGCGGAGGGTAGACATGGACCATCTCGAGCGCGGCTCGTCGTCGTCGCCGGTTAGGCGCACTGTCGGAGCGACCGAGCGAGTCACGCGAAGAATGGTGGCAGGCCGTGTTCGCTTCTTTCGGCATGTCAGCGGGGGACTCAATGAGATCAACCGGCTGCAACGCTTGAGCGGCAAACCCGAAATTAGCAAGTCGAGGCGTAAGAGACTCCTCTTCCTCGCATTGCGTTTCTACGTGGTCCGCGTCGAGTGGGCCACCTCGTCGGCTCCAACGCGAGACATCAGAAGACGGATCACATCTGTCTCGGCGGCCGCAATCAAGCTGATAGAGACGTTGCACGCCGTTAGCAAAGCAGACCGCAACGCGGCGGCCAAGATCGCGGAGGCCTTCGAAGATACGGAGTTTCGCCCCAACTCAACCCCCCTGGGCGAATACGGCGTTACCTTCGGCGACTTTCGGATGATGGTCAGAAGCCTCTCGAAGATCACCGAGGTGGAGAACTGGAAGTTTCGCCCGACGAAAGTGAAGGACCGGTTGAGAGATGACTACTACACCGCGGTCGCAGCCGAGTTGATCGAGGACGGCCACACCATCACATCAACCCCACGCGCGCTCTTTTCTGACGTGCTCAAGGTCCTGACATTCGCGCACAACGAGCGCCTTCCCGCGGGTGCCAAACGAGAGACGATGGCCAACGAGGACTCTGAAGCCTTCAACACGGCCAAACTGGCGGCAACGACCCGCCCGCCGAAAC
>CAZBTT010000292.1:0-6315 GCA_964494295.1 uncultured Acidobacteriota bacterium | reverse complement strand
GCCCTTCGGCTCATCGCCAGCCGGGCGCATCGCTCGTCTCGGTGCCACGGCACACTTTCACCACGGACTGCTAGCGAAGCTCCCGCCGGATGAGGTGAGCGACTTCACGCGCACCCCGGGTTTCGAACGTGTTGAGCGCCACCTCCGATCCGATGCGCCGGAACATCCGGGCCATCGTTTCCACATTGCGGACCTCAGATGCCTCCGCGACTTCGAGGGCATGTTGGAGTTCGTGGCCCAGCAAGGCGATGCGTTCGGCCTGGGAGATGCTCCAGTGGTCGATCCGCACCAGCAGATAGCGATGGGTTGCGTCGAGCGCCAGGAACGACATGTAGGACCTCGGCCCGACGCGGTCCGCCGCCTTCAGGTTCGTGACGTACACCACGACGTCCGAGCGGCCCAGTTCGCGGAGCAGTCGATTGACGAGGGGCGAGCGCTCGGTGGCGGTCAGCAGAAGTGAAGCCGCGGCCGTGCTCAGCGGAACCACGGGACTGCGCGGCGTCGCGAAGATCCCCATGTGCGCCCACACGGGCCTCGACGCCGCCGCGCGCGCGGGCATGTTCGGCGGCACGCACCGCGGCACGAATGAGTCCGCGTTAGCGGGAACAGGATCAGGTTCGACGAAGCCGGCAAGCAACAACGAAATGAACAACAGTCGCATGGACTGCCCTCCTCGTGTCTCCTATTGACGCGCGCGGCGCATGAAGGTTCCTCAACATCGAGGACAAATCACTGCGGTTTCCCGCCGCCCACTGCGGGGTCGTTCAGTCGGTTGAAGTCCACGGCCACGGTCGCGTCCAAACGTCGGATCGACGGGGGTCCGGCGTCGGTACAATCCACGCATGAACTCGCCTCGTCGTTTGCTGCTGCTGATCCTCGCCTCGGTGTTCATCGCCGCGCCCTCCGATTCACGCGCCGAGATCACCGGCGTCGTCTTCGACGACAAGAATTCGGACGGTTTGCGTCAACCAGATGAAGCGGGCCTGCCGGGCGTCGCGGTCTCAAATCAGATCGACGTTGTTCAGACCGACGCCAAAGGCGCCTATCGGCTGGGCGGGCGCGGCACGGGCGTGGTGTTCGTCAGCCTGCCGCGGGGTCGAGTCGCAGTCTCCGGCTTCTGGCGTGCCGCGCCCACGGACAACGCGACCGATGTCCATTTCCCGCTCACCGCGGCGGCCGATTCCAACGACTTCACTTTCATCCACGCTTCCGACACTCATCTTTCCGAACAAAGCCTGCCGCGGACCCGCCTCCTGCTCAGCGTCATCGAGATGCGAAGACCCGACCTCACACTCGTCTCGGGCGACCTGATCCGCCGCGCCCTTCGCGTGAACGAGGCCGAGGCGACCGGGCTCTATGAAATGTACGTGAGGGAGATGGCGGCTTCGGCGGGGCCGGTCTGGAGCGTGCCCGGGAACCACGAGATCTTCGCCATCGAGCGACATCATTCCCTGGTAAGCGCCGGTCATCCCCTCTTCGGCAAGGCGATGTACCGGAAGTACCTCGGGCCGAACTACTACTCGTTCAATCGGGGGAAGATCCATTTCCTCGCCCTCGACACCGTGGACATCGAGGACCTCTGGTACTACGGCCATCTCGACAAGGCGCAACTGGACTGGCTCGAGCAGGACCTCAAGACGGTTCCAAAGGGCGCGACGGTGGTGACGTTCAACCACATCCCCTTCTTCTCCGCCGGACTGAGTGTCGCGGGATACACCGACGGGGGCGTGGCCCCAACCCTCATCCGGGCAGGCGACAAAACCTCCTTCCGGCACGTGGTCTCGAATACGGCCGATCTCCTCGCCCGCCTCAAAGACCATCGCTATGCGCTTTCGCTCAGCGGCCACAACCATGCGTTCGAGCGCCTCTCGCTCTCGCCGGAAAAAGACGCCACGCGTTTCCACCTCGCCGCCGCGGTGATCGGTCCGAGGACCGGCCTCGCACCTTCGCCCTCTGGGGTGACCCTCTATCGGGTTCGCGGCGACGCGATCGACGACGGTGAGTTCATTCCCCTCGATAAGGCAGACGCCCGGAAGTAGCCTCTCGCGGGCCGACCGTTGTTTGCGCGTAGGCTTTATCCCGGACTTCATGGCGCACATCCATAAACCGGGCGAGACCCACGGCCACGCGCAAGCCTACGGGGCCGGGACCGCGCTCAGCTTCGCCTTCGCCGTCACCCTGGCCTTCGCCTTCGTCGAGGCGCTCGTGGGCGTGTTCTCCGGTTCTCTCGCCCTCCTCTCCGATGCCGCGCACATGCTGGTCGACTCGGGAGCCCTCGCCCTCGCGGTTTTCGCCCAGCGTCTCGCGGGACGGCCGCGCACGGAGTCGCATACGTTCGGGTACCGGCGCGCCGAGGTCCTCGCCGCCGCGGTGAGCGGAGGCGCCCTGCTCGCCGCGTCGATCGGCATCATCGTCGAGGCGGTGAGCCGGCTCGGGTCGGTGCGGGAGATCCGCGGCGACTGGATGCTCGGGACCGCGACCCTGGGCCTCCTCGTCAATATCGTCTCGGGTCTCGCCCTGATGCGCGAGGCCCACGCGTCGATCAACGTTCGTGCCGCCCTCGCCCATGTGATGGCCGACGCCGCGGGTTCGGTGGCCGCGATCGCGGCCTCGGTGGCAGTCTTGAGATTCAACCTTCCTCAGGCCGACGCGATCGCATCGATCCTGATCTCCGTCCTGATCCTGTGGGGCGCAACGAAACTGATCCGCGAATCGGCGGCGATCCTGATGGAGCAGGCTCCGGCCGGACTTTCGGCGGCGGCCGTCGAAGCGACCATCCGCGCCACGCCCGGCGTGCGCGATCTCCACGACCTTCACGTCTGGACGATCTCCGACGGCTTTCCCGTCGTCACCGTGCACGTCGTGCTCGACGGCCAGGCTCACGGAACCGGCGTCGCGAGGGCCGTCTCCGAGCGGGTGGCGAAGGAACACGGCATCGAGCACGTCACGGTTCAGCCTGAGGCGGTCCTCGAAGCCGAAGCCCCTCTTCCGATGCGGCCGCGAGCCGCCATCCGATGATCCGTTCCCCGACGGCCGCGCTCGCGCGCGGACTCCTGGCGGTGCTTCTCGCCGCCGCCGCGACGCCGTCCTTCGCCCTCGATCCCAAACGCGCCATCTCGCAGTACGTTCAAAACGTGTGGCGGATCGAAGAGGGTCTGCCCCACAACAGCGTGCGCGCGGTGCACCAGACCCGCGACGGCTATCTCTGGCTCGGAACCTACGCGGGCCTCGCCCGCTTTGACGGCGTGCGCTTCAAGGTCTACGACACACGGAATTCGGTTCTCACCAACAACGAGGTGCGCACGATCCACGAGGACGCGGGCGGAATCCTGTGGGTCGGCACTACGTCGGGAGGGCTCTACCGCCTGGAACAGGGTCAGCTCCACAAGGACGATCGCCCGATCGGCAGCCAGACCATCAACGTCGTGCTCTCAACAAAGGATGGTTGGCTGTTCGTGGGCACGGGGAACGGCTTGTACCGGATGCGGGGAGAGCGGGTCGATAGATTCGGCGCCGGCGACGGTCTGCTGGCCGACACCGTCCATTCCCTGGTGGAGGCTCCGGATGGCCGGCTGTTCATCGGCACTGAAGGAGGCGTGAACATCCTGAGGCAGGACGTTCTTTCGACCGGACCCGTGCCCTCGGCCTCGCAAAAGCGCGTCCTCGGATTGCTCATGGACGGGGACGGATCTCTCTATCTGGCCGGGGTCAGGCTCGACCGGTTCGACGCCTCGCTCCGGCCCACGCTCTCTCTGCCGGTTCCCCTGGAAGCGGCGCAGACTCTTTTTCAGGACCGCGACGGAATCATCTGGGTGGGGCTGTATGGGGGTGGGATCGCCCGTCTCGAGAACGACCGGCTCGACATGTTCCGGCAGGAGGATGGCTTTCTCGATCGCCGGGCGTGGAGCATCGCGAGCGACCGCGAGGGCGGATTGTGGATCGGGACACGCGGCGGGCTCGCCCAGCTTCGCGACGGCGCGGCGATATCGTTCTCGACAAAGGAAGGGTTCGCCGGCGACATCGGCCGGTCCGTCTTCGAAGACGCCGACGGCTCGCTGTATTTCGGATTCAGCGGCGGCCTCTCGCGCGTCAGGGACGGCCGTGTCGAAAATCTCGACCTGGGACCGAGGCTCAAGGACGCGGTGGTTCGCGGTCTCCTGCGGGACCACGACGGCCGCTTCTGGATCGGCACGGATCTGGGCCTCGCCGAGGAGATCGCGCCGGGCCGGTACCGCATCTACGGCCTCGCGGAGGGCCTTCCCCCGGGGGGCCGTTTCGCGCTTCAGGATCGGAAACGGCGGATGTGGATCACGAGCAACGCGGGCCTCCGCATGCTTGCGAACGGGCGGATCGTCACACCCGGTTTCGTGAAAGAACTGGAGGGTCTCTCGATCGAGTCGCTCTTCGAAGACCGGGCGGGCGCGCTCTGGATCGGAACGTTGAACCATGGCGCGTGGCGGCTCGCCGACGATCGGCTCGAGCAGGTTCCGCTCCTCGGGCTCATCTCCATCGGGGTTCGGTCCTTCTTCGAGGACGAGACCGGCGCCCTCTTCGTGGGCACCATCGGTTCGGGACTCTTCATCCGCTCCGGGGACCGCAACTTCCGACAACTCACGACCCGAGAGGGTCTCGGTGACGATTCGATCTGGAGCATCCTCGACGACCGGCAGGGACAGATGTGGATGCTTTCGGACCGCGGCGTCTTCCGCGTCCCCAAACGCGAGCTTCTCGACTACGCCCGCGGCGACGCCGATGCGGTTCGACTGACCGCGGTGGTCGGAACCGCGCAGGGGCTCAAGAGCCGCGAGTGCAACGGCGGCGCCGGGCCCTCGGGATTCATCACCCGCGATGGACGGATCCTCGCCCCCACCGGGGCGGGCATCGCCATCATCGATCCGCAACGCCTGGTCTCCTCGACCCCGCCTCCGCCTCCCGAGGTCGAGGAGGTCGTGGTCGACCGTGCGATCGTTTCGGAATCCGACGACGCACGCGTGCCTCCCGGCGGGCGCGACACCGAAATCCACTACACGGGCCTGAGCTTTACCTCACCGGCATCGATGCGCTTCCGTTACCGTCTCGATCCGCACGAGCCGGAATGGGTGCAAGCGGGCACGAGGCGCGTCGCCTACTATGGCGGGCTCGTGCCCGGGCGCTATACGTTCCGCGTCGCCGCCAGCAACGACGGAGTGATCTGGAGCGCGCAGGAGTCGTCGATCACGCTGACGGTGGCGCCCTTGTGGTATCAGACTTGGCTCTTCCGGATCCTCGCCGCGGCCGCGACGCTGACCCTGATCGGCGGCGGCTTCGCCTGGCGGGTTCGTCGCCTGAGGGCGCGCGAACGCGAACTCGCGGCCCTCGTTCTCTCGCGCACCGAGGAACTGGCCCAGCGCACCCGGGAACTCGAGAAGGCCAACGAATCCCTCGGGCAACTCGCGATCACGGACGACCTCACCGGGATAGCGAATCACCGGCAGTTCCGGGAGTTCCTCGAGCGGGAGTGGCTGCGGTGCGCGCGGGCCCGAGAACCCATCTCGCTGCTGATGTGCGACATCGACGACTTCAAGGCCTACAACGACGCGCTCGGCCATCAGAAGGGCGACGAGTGCCTGCGCCTCGTCGCGCGCACGCTGCACGACACGGTCAAACGCGCGCCGGACCTCGCCGCTCGCTACGGAGGCGAGGAGTTCGTGGTGGTCCTGCCCGCCACGGGACCCGAGGGTGCGGTCGCGGTGGCGGATGAGATCCGGCAGGCCCTTGCGAGTCTTGCCATCCACCACCCGCGTTCGCGGGTCCGGCCCGCCGTCACCATGTCGATCGGAGTGGCGACGTCGGTGCCCTCGGCGGACACTTCCATCGAGGCCCTGATCGCGTCCGCGGACGGCGCGCTTTATCAGGCGAAACGCTCAGGCCGCGACCGCTGCGTCGCCGCGTGAGCGGCGACCTTCCTACTTCAGGGTCGCGACGAAGGTGATTTCGGGAATCGACGCGAGGGCCTTGGAGACCGGACAGTTCTTCTTCGAGAAATCGACTTTATCCGCGAAGAGGTCGGCGGAAACGCCGGGAACCACCGCCACGGTTTCAAGTTCGATCTTCGTGATCGTGGGGCCGGCGCCGAGGTGGACGGTCGCGGAGGTCTCGATGCTGGTAGGCGGATGGCCCGCGGTGGTGAGCTGAGCGGCGAGGAACATCGAGAAGCAGCCGGCCTGGGCCGCGCCGATGAGTTCTTCAGGGTTCGTGCCGGACGACGCCCCTTCGAAGCGCGACACGAAAGTGAAGGGAGCATCGAAATGACCGGACGCGCCTTTCATCGTTCCC
>CAZBTT010000291.1:3932-6360 GCA_964494295.1 uncultured Acidobacteriota bacterium | reverse complement strand
GGCAAAAGGGTATCGGCGCTGACCGTGCAGAGTCTGTGGCCGGTCCCCGAACACGCGATACGCGACGCGTTCGTCGGGATCACGCGCATCGTGGTGGCGGAGCTGAACCACGGACAGTACCGGCGCGAGATCGAGCGCCTGGCTCAGGGGATCGAAGTCGTGGGGCTGCACCGGGTCGACGGCGAGCTGATCGCACCCGAATCCTTCGTGGAGGCGGCGCGATGAACGCTCCCACCACGGTCACCAGTCTCGCCACTTACCGCAACCAGACGCCTTACCCGTTCTGCCCCGGCTGCGGTCACCACTCGATCCTGGACCAGCTGAGCGCGGCGTTCCTCGAACTGCGCATTGATCCGCAGAAGGTGGTGCTGGTCAGCGATATCGGCTGCTCGGGCCTCTCCGATCAGTACTTCATCACCAGCGCGTTCCACGGCCTGCACGGCCGCAGCATCACCTACGCGACCGGGATCAAACTCGCGCGCCCCGATCTGACCGTCATTGTGGTCATGGGCGACGGCGGCACCGGCATCGGAGGCGCGCACCTCCTCAACGCGGCGCGTCGCAACATCGGTCTCACCGTGCTGGTCTTCAACAACTTCAACTTCGGCATGACCGGCGGCCAGCATTCGACGACCACGCCGAGCGGCGCTCTTACCAGCACCACGCCGGGCGGCAATCTGGAGAGACCGCTCGACATCTGCTCTACGGTGGCGGCCAATGGCGCGGGGTACGTCTGGCGGGGAACGAGTTTCGACAAGGACCTCCCGGGACGCATCGCGGAGGCGGTGCGGGCCGATTGCTTCGCGCTGCTCGACATCTGGGAACTGTGCACGGCCTACTTCGTTCCGAACAACCAGGCCTCCAAGAAGACGCTCACCACCATGCTCGACGATCTGGGGTTGAAGGCGGGTCTACTGCACCGCGCCGACTATCCGGAGTATGCGGCGGCCTACCGCACGGCCGCTCAGACACACAGCGGGGAGCCCCTGTTGGCGCCCCGACCCATCGCCCCGCGTTTCGAGTCGTCTCTGACCCGCCCGTTCCGGCTCCTGGTTGCGGGATCCGCAGGAGGCAAGGTCAAGTCGGCGGCCCGCCTGATCGGTGAGGCGGCATTGCTCTCCGGGCTGTGGGCCGCTCAGCGCGACGATTATCCGATCACGGTGATGACCGGGCACAGCATCGCCGAGATCGTGATCAGCCCGCGCGAGATCGACTACACGGGAATCACCCGGCCCGACGCGATGATCCTCCTGAGCAACGAGGGCGCCGCGAAGGTCGGCGCTCAGCTCGCGGCGATGACCCCGGAAAATCAGGTGTATGCGATGAGTGACGTGGCCGACCTGAAGACCAGCGCGACCGTGCACGTGATCGATGCTGCGAAGGTCCCGAGCCGGCTCGGCAAGGGCAGCGTGGCGCTCTACTGCATCGCCCACGCCCTGAGGGAACTTCGCGTCTTTCCAATTGAAGCCCTCGAGGCCGCGGCCCGGCTGACGACGTCTGGATACGGGGATAAGAACGTCGAAGCGATCCGCGCGGCTCTGGGGTAGCAACCTCAGCCCGGGCGTCAGTCTCCGAACGAGATGCCCAGACCCCGCGCCGACATCAGCACGTCCGAGTCGAGCGGCACCTTCTTGGTGCGTCCATCGCCTACTGCGTCCTTGAGTGGGATCCGCACGATGGCGGGGGGTTTGAGCGCCACCATGGTTTCGAAATCCCTGTCCTTGACCGCGCGCACCGCGGCCGCGCCGAAGCGGGTGCCGAGCAGACGGTCGAAGGTGGTGGGCGGCCCGCCGCGCTGCAGATGCCCAAGCACGAGGCTTCGCGTTTCCTTGCCGGTTCGCTTCGCGATCTCCGTGGCCACCCACTCGCCGATTCCGCCAAGGCGCGGGCCGGATGCATGGTCGGTCGCTCGGAGATGCACGTTGCCGCCCCTGCTTCGAGCCCCCTCGGCCACCACCACGATGGAGAAGTAACCCCCGCGATGCCCCTTCTCCCGTTCCCGGATCTTGTCGCAGACCTTGTCGAGATCGAAGGGGATTTCGGGAATGAGGATCACGTCGGCGCCTCCGGCCACCCCGGAGTTCAGGGCGATGAAGCCGGCATTACGCCCCATCAGTTCGACCACCATGACGCGGCCATGCGCCTCGGTGGTGGGGTGGAGCTTGTCGATGGCGTCGGTAGCGGTCGAGACCGCGGTGTCGAACCCGAAGGTCACGGAGGTGTGCTCGATGTCGTTGTCGATGGTCTTGGGCACGCCGACCACCGGGATTCCCATGGCGGCCAGGCGCAAGGCGATGCTGAGCGTGCCGTCTCCGCCGATGGCGATGAGTGCGTTGAAGCCCGTGGCCTTGAAGTTCCGCCCCACCTCGGCTGAGCGGTCGGAGGCCACGGCCGCGGTCGAGGCCGGATACGCCGGCGCATTTTCGGC
>CAZBTT010000291.1:0-3922 GCA_964494295.1 uncultured Acidobacteriota bacterium | reverse complement strand
CCCCGCGGTCGCGCGCCGGTCTGTGCGGAAAGGATTCACCCGGTTCGAAGTCCCGAGGATCGTGCCTCCGAGGTGGAGGATCCCGCGCACCGCGCGGGGGTGGAGCTTCTTGACCCTTTTCGTGAGCAGGCCCTCGAAGCCGTCCTCGACTCCGAAAACCTCCCAGCCCAGGGCGAACGCGGAGCGCGCCGCAGCACGGATCACCGCGTTCAGGCCGGGGCAATCGCCACCCCCGGTGAGCAGAGCGAGACGGAACGGCTTCTTAGGTCGAGCGGCCCTGGGGGTCATGGGATTCGCCTTTCGTCCGGCGAGTTCGATTCTACTAGCCCGACGCCCCGGCGGAGCGAGCCGTCCTAGAAGGTCAGCCGCCAGGAGAGCGTGCCGAGGATTTCGACCGAGCGCGGGTCGAGGCCGAGGTCGCGGCGGTTCGTGCGGGTGCTGTCGACCCGCACCACTTCGGCGGTGATCCGATGGCGGGGTGACGGGCTGACGACGTAGGCGAACGTCCAGGCGTGGCCGGATTCGTCATTCGCGTCTTCGCGCGCGAATTCATCCCGGTCCCGCACGCGGAACACGTCGTAGCGCGCGGTGAGGCGGTGCTTCGCTTCCGGCGCGGCCCACGTGGCGAGGAGGAACGCGGCTTGAAAACCGGCGGCCACGGCATTGCGGCCCCCCGGCGTCACTCCCATCCGCGTCTCACCATCGAGGCCCTGAGCCAGGATCTCGAACTGGCCTATCGAACGCGACACTCCGGCGGCCCAATAGCCGGTCCGCCAGGCGTATTGCTCACCGTCGAACGAACCGGGGTCCGCGGTTTTCGGTTGATACAGCACCTTCGCCCGATAGCGGTCGTGGGTGAGCGACCCGCCGGCCGACCAGGTCCATCTCTGATCCACCTCCCGCATGGGCTGCACGTGGAGGGGCTGGTCGGGAAAGAGGTCGGGTCGAGTGAATGAGCGGAGCCCGGGCAGTGGAAGTCGATCTCCGAAGCCGCTCACCCGATCGTGCAACGCGAATCCGCGCCACGCCAGCAACGTGCCGTTTGGATCGTTGCCTCGTGTGAAGGCGCCGAAGAGGCGCAACTGCGCCTCGTCGAGTCGGAAGGACGGGCCGGCCTCGACGCCGAGACTCCGAACCTCCTCGCCGATCCAGGCATTGATGGCCGAGAACGTGGAGGTGTATGGGGAGAGCCACCCCATCTCGGTGTTCTCGAGGGAGACCGTGGGGAAGAAGAGGCCCGCTCGAATGTCCAGAGACGCCGTGTCGCCGATCGCAGGGTGATACCGAACAAGGGCCTCGACCACGTCGACGCGCCTCTCGAAGTTATGTTCCGCGTCGACGTTGGCGTGGACGCGCAGGCTCAGGTCCGGCCTCACATCGAACCGGCCGAGAAAGGCCGCCTGTGCGAGCTTTGCCTCCACCGCGCGAGGCTCGTGGCCGTATCTCGTCTTGCCGAGACCGCCGTCGAAGAAGCTGGTGGTCGGGGGAGTCGTCAGCAGCCGACCTTCGAGGACGAGGTTGAAGGTAAAACGATCGTCGGCGTTCGCCAGACCGGGGGCGAGAGCGGCGGTGACGACGAGGGTCGGGATCAGACGGCCCGCGCTGCGCATGGTCTAACCGCCGGAATCCGCGCTCTCGGCTTCGGGGCCGGGAGGCGTCGCGTCTTCGAGATGGTCGAGGTAGCCCTCGGGGAGCGCCACCCTCTGCGTGCCCCCGCTTTTGCCGCGCGCCACACGCACGGCCGCGGGCGGAAACGGCGTCTGCGGCTCGACAACGGCGATGGTCTCTTCGAGCTGTTCGAGCGACTCGACCCGCATCAAAGCGTCCCGCAGAGGTGCTGAACCCGGGAAACACTTCGTGTACCAGGCCGAATGTTTGCGGAACGCCCGCATGCCCGGAAGTTCGCCCATGAAGGCCGCGAGGCCCCGCGCATGTTTCATCATCGTGACGGAGATCGCGCCGAAGTTCGGCGGATCCTGGGGCTCACGCCCGGCGAAGACATCGGCCAGATCCCGGAAGAGCCAGGGGCGGCCCAGGCACCCGCGGCCGACCACGACACCGTCGCAGCCGGTCTGCCGCATCATCCGCAGAGCATCGTGCGCTTCCCAGATGTCGCCGTTGCCGAGGACCGGGATTGACCGTACCGTTTCTTTGAGCTGGCTGATCGCGGTCCAGTCGGCCTCGCCGTCGTAGAGCTGAGCCGCGGTGCGCGCGTGCAGGGCTATGGCGGCACAGCCCTCGCCTTCCGCGATCCGGCCGGTCTCACGAAAGGTGAGGAGGTCGTCGCTGATGCCCTTGCGGAATTTGATCGTGATGGGGATGGCCCCGGCGTTCTTCACGGCTGCGCTTACGATGCCGCGGAGGAGATTCGGTTTCAGGGGAAGAGCGGCGCCGCCGCCCTTGGATGTGACTTTCCGGACCGGACACCCGAAGTTCATGTCGATGTGGTCGACCCGGCCCTCGCTCACCAGCACGCGCACCGCCTCACCCACATAGTGCGGATCGACGCCGTAGAGCTGCAGAGAACGCACGGTCTCGTCGGGTGCGAAGCTCGCGAGCAGCTCGGTTTTCGGATTCCCGTCGACGAGCGGCCGCGCCGTGATCATCTCGCTCACGTAAAGCCCCGCGCCAAACTCGCGGCAGATCGACCGAAACGGAGGATTCGTGACCCCGGCCATCGGGGCGAGGACAACCGGCGGCTCCACCGCGATCTTTCCGATCGTGAGCGGAGCGAACTCGTCCGGGCGCGCGACCGGAACATCGTGATTCAGCGGCGAGACGTAGACGGGGTTCAATGGACGGACGAGGGCGACTGGGCGCCGGACTCGATCCAGCCGCCGCCGAGACAGACGTCGCCGTCGTAGAACACCGCGGCCTGCCCGGGCGTGATGGCGCGCTGGGGCTCGTCGAAGTCGAGGGTGACGCCATTGCCGGCCGCGTCGGGTCTGATGGTGACGCCCGCGTCTTTGGCGCGGTAGCGGATCTTCGCGGTGGCGCGAATCGGGCTTGCGGGCCCGTCGATCGACAGCCAGTTCACGTCGCGAACCCGCGCGTGGGACGAGAGAAGAGCCGTCTCAGGGCCCACGGTGACCTCGCGCGACGCCGCATCGATGCCGATTACGTAGAGCGGGACAGGCGATCCCACGCCCAGACCCTTGCGCTGGCCAACCGTGAACTTGTGGACTCCCGCATGCTCGCCGAGGCGAGTCCCGGCCTGGTCGACGATCGCGCCGGTCGCGAGTGTCGCATCCTTCCGATTTTTCTCGACGAAGCCCGCGTAGTTGTCGTCCGGCACGAAACAGATCTCCTGACTCTCGGCCTTGTCGGCGGTCGCCATGTTCAGGCCCTTCGCGATCCGGCGAACCTCGGCCTTGTGGAGGTGGCCGACGGGAAAGACGGCGGCCGCGAGTTGCTCCTGGGTCAGGCCGAACAAGAAGTAGGACTGATCCTTGTCGGGATCGGCGCCGCGGAGAAGCCGGAAGCGGCCCGTAGTCGGATCCTGATCTTTCCGGGCATAGTGGCCGGTGGCGACGTGATCGATCCCAAGGGCACGGGTGCGGGCGAGAAGCGAGTCGAACTTCACGTCGGTGTTGCAGTTCGCGCACGGGAGAGGAGTGCGACCCTCGGCGTAGTCCTTGACGAAGGGTTCGATGACGCCTTTGCGAAAGGCATCCTCGAGGTTCAGCACGTAGTGAGGGAGTCCGAGCTGGGAGGCGACTCGCTTCGCGTCATGCAGGTCGTTGAGCGCACAGCACCGCCCGAAGGAGGATCCGTGGCCCTCCGTCTGGTCATGGAGCTGCATCGAGATCCCCACCACGTCATGGCCTTCCTGCTTGAGCAGGGCGGCCGCGACGCAGGAATCGACGCCTCCGGACATGGCTATGACAACGCGCATCGGCGCAGTTTATCGGGCGGGGCCGAT